>JAAZBY010000113.1 GCA_012513595.1 Chloroflexota bacterium | reverse complement strand
TGAGTGTCTTGAAAATCCTGAAATCCTGTAAATCCTGTAAATCCTGTCCTTCCCCTTCCGAACGGTTTTGCTGGGCGTGCGGAGGGAAGATAGACGGGATTAACAGGATTGACAGGATTGGGAGAGAGACAGGAGGAATCTAGCTCCCAGGGCCATGAGTGTCTTGAAAATCCTGTCCTTCCCCTCCCGAGCGGCTCTGCTGGACGTGCGGCGGCAAGAGAGACAGGATTAACAGGATTGACAGGATTGGGAAAGGGACAGGAGGGAGCTGACCGCCAGAACCATGATTCTTTTGAAAATCCTGTAAATCCTGTAAATCCTGTCCTTCCCTCCCCGTACGGCCTTGCTGGACGTGCGGCGGGAAGAGAGACAGGATTCGCAGGATTGGGAGAGACACAGGAGGAATCTAGCTCCCAGGGCCATGAGTGTCTTGAAAATCCTGAAATCCTGTAAATCCTGTAAATCCTGTCCTTCCCCTTCCGAACGGTTCTGCTGGGCGTGCGGCGGGAAGATAGACAGGATTAACAGGATTGACAGGATTGGGAGAGAGACAAGAGGAATCTAGCTCCCAGGACCATGAGTGTCCTAGAAATGCTGTAAATCCTGTCCTTCCCCTCCCGTACGGCCTTGCTGGACGTACGGCGGGAAGAGAGACAGGGTTGACAGGCCTAGAGAGGGGCTTTCTCTTTCCTTTCTGGGAATCCTGTCGATCTGGGTGGCGGGCTTGCGAGGCGAGAAACTGAACTGGAGGAGGATCATGACACAGGCGAACAAGGTGCGGCTGGGCATTATCGGGACGGGGCAGATCGGTACCCACCACATCCGCAGGTACCAGCAGATCCCCGACGCAGAGATCGTGGCCGTCGCCGACCTGCGCGAGGCGGAGGCCCAGCGCCTCGCCCAGGAGTTCGGCATCCCCAAGGTGTATACGGACTATCAGGACCTCTTGGCCCGCGACGATATCCAGGCGGTCGACGTCTGCCTGCACAACCGCCTGCACATGCCGGTGACCGTCGACGCCCTGCGCGCCGGCAAGCACGTCTACTGCGAAAAGCCCATGTCCTGGACCTACTCGGAGGCCAAGGCCATGGTCGACGCGGCCTCCGCCGCCGGGCGCCTGCTGCACATCCAGCTAGACACCCTCTATCGCCCCGAGACGCGCGGCGCCAAGCGGCTCATCGACGGGGGGCACCTCGGCGGGCTCTACTATGCCCGCTCGCAGTGCTACCGCCGGCGCGGGCGCCCCTGGGTGGATGGCTATGGCTCGCCGGCCTTTGTGAACACCTCGACCTCCGGCGGCGGCGCCATGCTCGACATGGCCGTATATCACATCTCGCGCATCCTCTACCTCTTGGGCAACCCCGAGGTGCTCACCGTCTCGGGCTCGACCTTCCAGACCCTGGACAACATGTACGAGGAGCGCCGCGCTTCCGGCCGCTACGACGTCGAAGAGCTGGGCTGCGGCATCGCCCGGCTGGCCGGCGGCATCACCTTCTTCATCGAGGAGGCCTGGGCCATCCACTCGGAGCAGGGCGATAACGAGTACGTCTATGGCAGCAAGGGGGGCCTGCGCATCAAGCCGTTCACCTACTATACCACCCTGGCCGACATCGAGATGGACGCCACCGCGCCCGACCTCGAGCAGGTGGACTGGCGCTGGCACCAGTGCGACCCGACGGCCACCTACTACTCGGATTCGCAGCGGCACTGGGTCGCCGCGCTGCAGGGCCGCGTGCCCTTGCTTGACACGGCCGGCATCGCCCTCAGTACCTCGCTGATCACCGAGGGGATCTATATCTCGAGCCACCTGAAGAGAGAAGTCACGGCGGCGGAGATCGTGCGCAGCGCGCCCGGGCTGGGGCGCGTCTGACCGGGGCCCCGCGCCGGAGGAGGAACCATGCAGATCTCGATCGCTTCGTACGCCTTTCACGGGCTGCTGCGCCTCGGGCGCATGGACCTGTTCGGCTACCTGGAGGCCTGCCGGTACCGCTACCACCTGGGCGCGGCGGACATCTGGAACGGCATGGTCGTCTCGACCGACGAGGACTATCTCCTGAGCGTGCGCGAGGCGCTGGATGAGCGCGAGCTGCGGCTGGCCAACCTGTGCGTCGACGGGGCGCACATCTGGGAGGACGACCCCGCCGCCCGCGCGGCCAACCAGCAGAGCGCCCTGGCGCACCTGCGGGCCGCCGAGCTGCTCGGCGCCCGCACCGTGCGCATCGACGCCGGCGGCCGCGAGCTGACCTGGACGAACGAGCAGTTCGACACCATCGTCACGCGGTATTGCGAGTACGCCCGGCGCGCCGCGGACGGCGGCTACCGGGTGGGGCCCGAGAACCACTGGGGCGCCGAGAAGGTGCCCGCCAACATGCTGCGCCTCATCGCCGCGGTGGATCACCCGGCCTTTGGCGTGCTGCTGCACGTCGGCTCCTGGCTGGGGGACGAGGCCGACGTCGGGGACGCCCTGGTCGCCTCGCACACCATGCACACCCACCTATCCTGGGAGATCACCGAGGGCCCCCTGGCCGACAAGATGAGCCTGCTGCGCGGCGCCGGCTACCGGGGCTACTGGGGCGTGGAGCACCACACCGGTGCCAACGAACACACCGAGGTCGCCATCCAGCTGGCCCGGGTGCGCGACGTGCTGGACCGCTGGCGCCTGGCGGGCCGCTGAGGGGGCCTCCAGAACCGGGACGAGGAGACCATGAACGCACGCGAGCGCTTCCTGGCCTGTATGCGCTTTGAGCCGCTGGACCGCGCCCCCAACTGGGAGATGGGCTACTGGGCCGGCACCCTGGAGCGCTGGTACGCCGAGGGCCTGGAGAGGGACCCCCTGGCCCCCCGCGGCCTGGCGCCCGGCGCCGGCGTCAAGGGGGAGGGCTTCCCCTGGCGCCGCGGTGAACCGCGAGACGCGGCCGTGCACCGCGCCCTGCGGCTGGACAAGGGCATCGAAAAGATCGACGGGGAGTGGGGCGTCTGGCCGGCCTTTGAGCGCGAGGTGTTCTGGGAGGATGACGAGCGCATCCAGGAGCGCCAGCCCGATGGCACCGTGGCCGTGCTGCGCAAAGACTCGGCCAGCCTGCCCCACGTCGTCGACTGGCCGGTGAAGGACCGCGCCTCCTGGGAGGCGCTCAAGGCCGAGCGCCTGCGCCCCGAGGCCCCCGGGCGGCTCCCGGCCGACTGGAGCGCTCAGGTGGCCGCCTACCGAGGCAGAGACTGGCCGCTCGTCCTGGGCGGCCCCTTCCTGGGCGTGTTCTCGTCGCTGCGCACCCTGTTCGGCTTCCAGAACCTGATGTACTTGTTCTTTGACGACCCGGCCCTCTTGCACGACGTCCTGGCGCACCTCACCACCCTGTGGTTGGCGCTCTTTGAAGAGGTCCTGG
>JAAZBY010000112.1 GCA_012513595.1 Chloroflexota bacterium | reverse complement strand
GTCGCCCGTGCCCTCGTCGACATGAAGCGCGATTTCCAATACCTCGTGTGCATCGACTCGGACGGCTGCGTCTTTGACACGATGGAGATCAAGCACAAGGAGTGCTTTACCCCCAACATCATCAACCACTGGGGGCTGCAGGGCGTCAGCAAGTACGCGCGTGAGGCCTGCGAGTTCACCAACCTGTACTCCAAGTGGCGCGGCGTCAACCGCTGGCCGGCCCTGATCAAGGTGTTCGACCTCCTCGCCGAGCGCCCCGAGGTCCAGCGCCGCCATACCCACATCCCCGAGGGCAAAAAGATCCGCGAGTTCATCGCCTCGGGCCTGCCCCTCTCGAACGACTCGCTCAAGAAGGTCGTCGAAGAGACCGGCGACCCGGAACTGGCCCGGGCGCTCAAGTGGTCGCTGGCCGTCAATGAGACCATCGCCGACATGGTCCACGACGTGCCCCCCTTCCCCTACGTCCGTGAGAGCCTGGAGCTGATCACCACGCACGCCGACTGCATCGTCGTCTCACAGACGCCCCAGGAAGCGCTCATCCGTGAGTGGGAAGAGCACTCGATCGACAAGTTCGTCAAGGTCATCGCCGGGCAGGAGCGCGGCACCAAGTCGCAGCACATCCGCTACGCCGACAACGGCCACTATGCCGACGATCACAAGCTCATGATCGGCGACGCCCCGGGTGACCTGAAGGCTGCCCGCGACAACAACGCCCTCTTCTTCCCCATCGACCCCGGTCATGAGGAGGAGTCCTGGGAGCTGTTCTTCAAGGAAGCCTTCCAAAAGTTCCTCGACGGAACGTACAAGGGTGAGTATGAGGCCCGCCTGATCGCCGAGTTCGAGAAGGCGCTGCCCTCCACGCCGCCCTGGAAGAGGTAACAGACATGGTTATCGGCAAGGGCTTTGCTGACAAGTTCCTTTCAGAGTCCGAAGCGCGCGCCATCTTTGCCGAGGGGCTGGCTACGCTGCCCGTCGACGGCAAGCGCGTGCTGGTGATCATGCCGGATAGCACCCGCTCCGGGCCGATCCCGATGGTGTTCCGCACCGTCAACGAGCTGCTCAAGAAGCGGGCTGGCCGGGTCGACTGGCTCATCGCCCTGGGTACCCATCAGCCCATGACCCCGGAGCACCGCGCCGAGCTCGTGGGCGCGCCCTACGAGCCCGCCACCGACACCTTTGCCGGCGTGCACGTCTACAACCACAACTTTGAGACGGACATCAAGAAGGTCGGCACCATCCCGGCTGCGCGGATCAAGGAGCTCTCGGGCGGCCTGATGGAGCAGGACGTCGACGTCACCGTGAACCCGCGGCTCTTTGACTATGATCAGCTGCTCATCGTCGGGCCGGTCTTCCCGCACGAGGTGGCCGGCTTTTCCGGCGGGCTCAAGTATTTCTTCCCCGGCGTGAGCGGGCCCGACGTCACCAACTTTACCCACTGGCTGGGCGCCTCATCACCAACGTGAACATCATCGGCACCCTGCGCACCCCCGTGCGCCAGGTGATCGAGGAGGCCTCCAAGTTCATCACCACGCCCGCCGCGGCCTTTTGCATGGTCGTCCGTGGCAAGCAGGACCTGGCCGGCCTTTACTTTGGCACGCCGGTCGACGCGCAGGCCGCCGCGGCCGCGCTCTCGGCGCAGGTGCACGTCGTCTATATTGACCATCCGGTCAAGACGGTCCTATCCGTCATGCCCGAGCTGTATGACGACATCTGGACGGCGGCCAAGGGGATGTACAAGATGGAGCCGGTGGTCGCCGATGGCGGCACGGTGATCATCTACGCCCCGCACATCGACGAGGTGTCGTACACGCACGGCAAGGTGCTGGACCGCATCGGCTACCACGTGCGCGACTATTTCCTCAAGCAGATGGACAAGTTTGCCGACGTCCCCGGCGGCGTGATGGCGCACTCGACCCACGTCAAGGGCGCCGGCACCTTCGAGGACGGCGTCGAGACGCCGCGCGTCAACGTGATCCTGGCCACCGGCGTGCCCAAGGAGCGCTGCGACAAGATCAACCTCGGCTACATGGACCCCGCCGAGATCGACGTCGACGAGTGGATGGCGCGGCAGGACCCGGACCTCCTGGTCATCCCGCGCGCTGGCGAGATGCTGTACCGTCTCAAGAGCAGCAAGTAAAGGAGATCGAACTATGGCAGCCAAGTATCAGCTTGGGTTGATCGGCCTGGCCGTGATGGGTGAGAACCTGGTGCTCAACATGGAGCGCAACGGCTTTTCCGTGGCCGTGTACAACCGCACCACCGAACGCATGACCAAGTTCGTCGAAGGCCACGGCAAGGGCAAGAACATCAAGGGCTGCGTCACCCTTGAGGAGCTCGTCTCCTCCCTCGAGGCGCCGCGCCGCGTGATGCTCATGGTCCAGGCGGGCGCCCCGGTCGACGCGGTGATCGATCAGCTGGTCCCCCTTCTCGACAAGGGTGACATGATCATCGACGGCGGCAACTCTTTCTTCAAGGATACCGAGCGCCGCGCCGAGTACCTGGCCGCGAAGGGCCTGAACTACATCGGCACGGGCGTCTCCGGCGGTGAGGAGGGCGCCCTGTGGGGCCCGGCCATCATGCCCGGCGGCCAGGAGGATGCCTACCGCGCCGTCGAGCCGATCTTCCGCGCCATTGCCGCCAAGGCCGAGGATGGCGAGCCCTGCGTCTCGTACATCGGCCCCCGCGGCGCCGGCCACTATGTGAAGATGGTGCACAACGGCATCGAGTACGGCGATATGCAGTTGATCGCCGAGGCCTACGACATCCTGCACCGCGCCCTGGGCCTCTCAGCCCAGGAGCTGCACGAGATCTTTGCCGAGTGGTACGAGGGGGAGCTGCAGTCCTACCTCATCGAGATCACCCGCGACATCTTTACCAAGGTCGACCCCGACACCGGCCAGCCGCTGGTGGACGTCATCCTCGACGAGGCCCAGCAAAAGGGCACCGGCAAGTGGACGTCGCAGAACGCGCTGGACCTCGGCGCGCC
>JAAZBY010000111.1 GCA_012513595.1 Chloroflexota bacterium | reverse complement strand
TTCAACACCGAGGCCTCGGTGAACCTCGCCGATGACCCGGAACTGATGGAACTGATGACCCGTGCCGGCTTTGACACCGTCTTTGTGGGCATCGAAACCCCCGATGACGACTCGCTGAGTGAGTGCAACAAGATTCAGAACCGCGGGCGCGACCTGATGGCTGCCGTCAAGACGATGCAGCGGGCGGGGCTGCAGGTGCAGGGGGGCTTTATCGTCGGGTTTGACAGCGATACGCCGTCGATCTTTCGGCGGCAGGTGGAGTTCATCCAGAAGAGCGGCGTCGTCACCGCGATGGTCGGGCTGCTGAACGCGCCCAAGGGCACCAAGCTGTACGAGCGCCTTGAGCGCGAGGGTCGCCTGGAGGGCGAGTTCACCGGTGATAACACCAACAACACCATGAACTTTCGCCCGCAGATGGACCCCGAGGTGTTGCGCGCGGGCTACCAGTCCATCATGGAGGGGATCTATGCGCCGCAGGCCTACTATGCACGAGTGCGGACCTACCTCGCCGAGTACAACCGCCGCGCCCAGGTGCAGCGCGTGCTGAGCTGGGACTATGTCATGGCCTTCTTCCGCTCGGTGCTGCACCTCGGGATTCTGGGCAAAGAGCGCCTGGAATACTGGAAGCTGCTCGCCTGGACGATTGTGCGCAAGCCCAAGCTATTCCCTGACGCGGTCACGCTGGCCATCTATGGGTTCCATTTTCGCCGCATCTGCGAGACGTACGTCTTCTAGCCCTGCGGCAAAGAGGCCGGGCACCCCGCGGGGTGCCCGGCCTTTCTGATTCCTGCCAACAGGTGCGCAGCGAGGGGCACCAGGCCCGGTCATCGATCGTCCTGGCCCGGACGCTGGCCCTCGGCGCGGCGCAGGCGCTCCTCGAGGCGGCGGAGCACGTCATCGAGGCGCCGCTGGCGGACCCACAATGACAGCACCAGGGCGAACGTCCCGCCCCAAAACAGGCCGTATGCGGCGACCAGGTAGCCCAGGTTAGTCATCGCTTGCTCCCACTTCATCTGAGGCGAGGGTCTGCTCGAGCAGGCGCAGGCGGGCCAGCCGCTCCTCACTCACACCCAGCCGGGTGCTGGCTCGCAGTGAGGCCAGGTATAGTAGCGAGAACGCGGCGACCGAGGCCAGCAGAGTGTACAACATCGGCGGGCTGAGCGGCATGCCGCCGCCTCCCGTCAGGAGATCGGGGTGTATGGAACGCCACCAGCGGATGGCGAACCAGGAGAGCGGCACCGTCACAAAGGCGAGCACGCCATAGACCGCGGCCAGGCGGGCGGCGCGCTGGGGCTCCTCTACCAGGCCGCGCACCAGCACGTAGGCCAGGTACACCAGGAGCTGCACGGCCGAGATGGTCAGGCGGGGTTCCCAGGTCCAGTAGGTGCCCCACACGGGCCGCGCCCACAACGCCCCGCTGACCACCGCCATGGCCATGAAGGCCAGGCCGATCCGGGCGGAGGAGCGGGCCAGCAGGTCACTGCGGGGCTCCTCGCGGGCCAGGTAGGCGATCCCGGCGGCAAAGGTCACCGCGAAGGCCAGGAACCCCACCCACGCCGAGGCTACGTGAAAGTAAAAGATGCGCTGGACGTCCCCCATGGTGTGCTCGCGGGGCGCATAGAGGAACACCATGCCGAGGGCCGTCAGCATGGCCAGGGTGCTGCACGCCCACAGCGCGGCGTCGCGCCACGCGCGCTCGCGCGGGGGGCGAGGGCGACCGTTTGTCGTCGAGGGATTCGTCGCGTTCAGCACTCCGGCCCTTTCTAGTCTTCCACCACGTAGGCAAAAGTCAGCATGCCCGCCGCAATCACCACCAGGTCGTAGGCCGCTAAGAGCTGCACCCAGCCGGCGACCTCTGCAAGCGTGCTCCCCTCCAGCAGGCCGGCGGTGCTCTGCACGACGCCCAGGATGACGGGGATCAGGAGCGGCAGGAACAGGACGGGCAACGCCACCGCCTGGGCGCGCGTGTTCACCGAGATGGCGGCCAGGAGCGTTCCCGCCGCCGCGTAGCCGATGGTCCCGAGCAGCGTCACCGCCAGGATCGGGATACGCAGGAGCGCCACGCCCAAGAGACCCGCGGCCAGGGGCATGGCCACTGCCTCTACTAGCATCAGGAAGAGCAGGTTCCCGGCGACCTTGCCGAGATAGATCACGCTGCGGTCGACAGGCGCGAGGAGCATGCCGTCCATGGCCTGTTGCTCTTGCTCGCGCTCCATTGACCGGCTGAGGCCCAACATGCCGGCAAAGGTGACCGTCATCCACAGCACCCCGGGGGCCGCCGCGCGGGCCAGCGCCCCGCGCAGGTCGAGCGCCACGCTAAAGGTCACCAGGCCCAGCACGGCGTAGATGCCCATGGCGCTGAGGACCTCCCGCGTTCGCATCTCGGCAGAGACGTCCTTGGCCACGATGGCCCAGATCTGCCGCAGCGCGGTCACGCTGGCGCTCCTTGCCCGGAAGTCTGGGGCTGGCCGTCGCGAGCCCCGCGCGGCCGATCGGCCACGACGCGTCCCCGCTCCAGATACACCAGCCGCTCGCACAGAAGCGTGGCGCGCTCAGCGTCGTGGCTGCTCATCAGCAGCGTGCAGCCCTGGCTGCGCAGCTCGCCCAGCCAGACGTCCAGAACGGTGGCCGCGTCATCATCCAGGCCGGCGTGCGGCTCGTCGAGGAGGAGGAGCGACGGGCGATGCAGGAAGGCCCTGGCGATGGCCAGGCGCTGCTGCAGGCCTCGGGAAAGCGACCGCACGCGATTATCCTGCCGGTCACGCAGGCCCAGGCGGCCGAGCACGGCGGAGACGCGGGCGTCCGCGTCGGGCAGGCCGTAGAGGCGGGCGTAGAAGAGCAGGTTCTGGCGGCAGGAGAGGTCCTGCACCAGGAGCGTCTGGTGCGACAGAAACCCCACCTGCCGGCGCAGGGCGTTCGGCTCAGCAGCCGCACCCTGCCCGGCGATGCGCACCGTGCCCGAGGTCGGCCGACACAACAGCGCCAGCACGCGCAACAAGGTCGTCTTGCCCGCCCCGTTCGGCCCCAGCAGGGCCACCGCCTCTCCGCGGCGAACGGTGAGGTCTACGCCGGCCAGCGCCGCCTGGTACCCGAAGCGCTTGACCAGGCCGTGCACCTCCACGTGCGGTGGCCCAGCAGCGGGGAGCTGCGAAGGAGCCATCAGCGTGGCCCTCGTACGTTGCTGCGCGCGGCAGATGACGCCGGCCACAGGGAGATCACGCCGCCGAGGAGTGCCACCAGCCCCCCCAGCCAGAGGAAGCGGATCAGCGGGTTCCGCACCAGGATGAGCAGGGCGCGGCCATCGGGGGCGATGCCGGTCAAGACGATGTAGAGGTCCTCCCGCCATGCCGAGTAGACCGCCGGCACCGGCACCGCCCGGCTGCTGCCGGCATACTCGCGGAGCTCGGGGTGCAGGCCCGCCAGCGAGCGCCCGCCCCCGGTGACGGTGATCGTGGCGCGCTGGGCGACATAGTCGGTCGCGGCCTGTACGCGCAGGCCATCGTAGACCAGGGAGTACCCGCCCCACTCGAGAGGGGTGCCGACGGCAAGCCCCAGGCGCGCCTCCTGAGGGTAGAGCCGCGTGCCGATCACGCCCACCGCCATGAGCGCCACGCCGAGGTGCACGAGGGGACCGCCGGTGCCTCGCCAGGCACCATGCAGGGCGCGCTCGGCTAGGGTGCCGGCGCCGGTGCCGAGGGCCAGCCCGGCAACCGCAAAGCCGAACAGGCCCCAGGGGTGCTGAAAGCCCGCCACGGCCAACGCCGCCGGCAGGGCGACCATGGCGGCCAGGCCGGCGAGCCAACGGCCACGTGACCGGCGTGGCGGCCGGGCGAGCAGCGGGCCGATCCCCATCACCAGCAGCAGGGCGGCGAACTGAGGTCCGCAGACGCGCGCGAACCACTCCGGGCCGGCTTCCAGACGGCGGCCGGTGAGGGAGGCGCTGACCGTGGGCAGCACGCTGCCCACGAACACTGAAAAGGCCAGCCCCGCCAGAAGGACCAGCGTGAGAAAGACGGCTCCCTCTTGCCGCGAGGGGGCTTCCACGGCTGCGTCGCCCCGCAGGAGGCGCCAGCGGCCGGGCAGCAGCACCAGGGGGACCAGCGCGGCCAGGGCCAAGAAGCTGAGGTACACGCCGCCCACGCCCGAGAGGGTGTAGGCGTGCACGGACTGGATGGCGCCGCTGCGGGTGGCGTAGGTGCCAAAGAGGACCAGCAGGAACGACAAGAGCGCCAGGGACAGGTTCCAGGCGCCAAAGCGGCGCCCGCGCCCGGCCAGCGCGCCGTGCAGCAGGCCGGTGGCCGTTAGCCAGGGCAGCAGGCCGGCATTCTCCACCGGGTCCCAGCCCCAGTATCCTCCCCAGCCGAGCACGTCATAGGCCCAGCGGGCCCCGAGCAGGAGCCCCAGGCCCAGGAACAGCCAGGCGCCGGCCGTCCAGCGGCGGGCAGCCGGCAGCCACGACGAGAGGTCCCCCGTGATGAGGGCGGCCAGGGCGCAGGCGTAGGGGACGGCCAGCCCCACGTAGCCGAGGTACAGGGCAGGGGGGTGCAGGGCCATGCCCAGGTGGCGGAGCAAGGGGTTCAGCCCTGCACCGTCCGCCTGGGCGATGGGCAGCGCACCGAAGGGATTGGACATCAAGAGCGTCACGCCGGTGAAAAAGGCGGCAATGATACTGAGTATGCACAGCGCCCACAGGCGGAAGGGTGAGTTTGTGGCCGAACGGCGCCCAGGGAAGAGGGTGGCCACGAGCGCCTGTAAGAAGGACCACAGGAGGAGCGATCCCTCTTGCCCGCCCCACAGCGCAGAGGTCTTGAGCCAGGGCGGCAGCGCGCGGCTGGAGTGCGCCGCCACGTAGGCCAGCTCGAAGCGATCCGTCAGCAGGCCGCCCAGGAGCAGCCCGACCGCCGCGCCAAGCAGCACCGTGGCGGCCAGGGAGCCCACCTGGGCGCCGCGGGCCCAGTCGGCCCGCCCCCGGCGCGCGGCGTAGCCGGCGGCTGCGGCGGTGTAGAGCGACGCGGCCAGCGCGGTAGACACCAAGCCGGCGCCGATCTCTGCCAACAGGCTCATGGGGCACTCACTCCGTCGTCGGGGCGCCCTGCAGACGAGGCCGGATCCGCCTCGTCGTAGCGGCTCGGGCATTTAAGCAGGACCTGGTCGGCGACCAGGCGACCGTCCGGCGCCAGGCGCCCGCGCACGACCGCCTGGGCCTCGTCGCGCAGCATGTAGGGCAGCACGTCGTCATAGACCACCTCCAGCCGGGGAGAGGCAGGGTCGTTGGCGGCGGCGCGGAGGGCAGCCTCCAGGCCGCCGGCCGCCTGCAGCTCGCCCGGATCGAGAGGGGTGTGGGCGATGGTGAACGTGACGCGTGGGAGGGCCGCGTCGTAACGGATCGAGTCCCCGACGACGGCGCCAGACACGGTGATGCCGCGCCCCGCGGCGGCGGCGCCCATCTCCTGCAGCTCTGCCACGGTAAGGTAATAGTGTGCGCTGTCCCTGGTGGTGGTGGCAATGAGCAGGATGACAGCGGCAGCGATCATCACTCCCGCCACCCAGAACTTGCCTCGCCCGGCCATGGTCATCTCCGCGGTGCCCTACGGCGCCGACCCTCGCCCTCGCGGCGCCTGTCGCCATGATAAGCGATCCGGCGAATCCGTCCAGCAGGAACGTGTGTGGCCTTGGGAAGAGCAGAGAAGAAGGACAGGATTCACAGTATTGACAGGATTTGGAGACTGCTACCGAGACAGGTGTTTTGAGGAGACCGGGTACACCATGTCCCTAACCCAGCGGAGCCTGTCACGATAATCCAGATATGGGCCGACTCGGAGAGCCCGCCAAGCCGAGGAGGCCATGGTTGGAGACCTGTGGCCGCGGCGCAGGGCCTTGCGGGGGCGCGCGCCGCGGCCTATAGTCGGGGGCGCTGCGCCAGGCGGGCGCTCGGAACCCAGAAGGGCGAACCCAAGGAGGCTATCATGCCGCTGCCGGTCGACTATGCGGAACGCGTCTACGCCGGGGTGCTCGGGAAGATCATCGGCGTGTACCTCGGCCGCCCCTTCGAGGGCTGGACGTACGAGCGCATCCTGCGCGAGCTGGGCGAGGTGAAGTACTATGTGCACGAGCGGCTGGGCAAGCCGCTGATCGTCAGCGACGATGACATCTCGGGGACGTTCACCTTCCTGCGGGCCATGCCCGACTATGGGAACGACCCGCGCCTCACGCCTGCGCAGATCGGCCAGACCTGGCTGAACTACCTGATTGAGCGGCAGACCGTGCTCTGGTGGGGAGGGATGGGCAACTCTACCGAGCACACGGCCTACCTGCGGCTAAAGGCCGGCATCGCGGCGCCCGAAAGTGGCTCGATCGCCCTGAACGGGCCGATCGTCGCCGAGCAGATCGGCGCCCAGATCTTCATCGACGGCTGGGCTATGATCGCCCCCGGCGACCCAGAACGCGCCGCGGACTTGGCGCGCCGCTCGGCGAGCGTCTCGCACGACGGCGTCGCCGTCCACGCGGCGCAGATCCTGGCGGCCATGGAGGCGCAGGCCTTTGTCGAGCGGGACGTCGATCGCCTCCTGGACGTGGGCCTGACCGTGATCCCGCCTGACTCGCTTATCCGCCGGCTGATCGGCGACCTGCGCGATTGGCACGCCCGCCATGACGACTGGCACGCCTGCTATGCGGAGGTGGCCGCTCATTACGGCTATGACAAGTACACCGGGAACTGCCACGTGGTCCCCAACCACGCCCTGATCATCATGGCTCTCCTGTACGGGAGGGATAGCTTTCCCCGCGCGCTGACCATCGTCAACACGGCCGGCTGGGACACCGACTGCAACTCGGGCAACCTGGGCTGCCTGATGGGGATCAAGGAAGGGCTGGCTGGGCTCGAGGTCGGGCCCGACCTGCGTGGGCCGGTGGCCGATCGCCTCTACCTGCCCACGGCCGACGGGGGCCGCGCCGTGAGCGATGCGCTGCACGAGGCCTACGAGGTGACGGCTATTGGCCGGGCCCTGGCGGGCCTGCGGGCCGAGCATCCCAAGGGTGGCGCCCGGTTCCACTTTGACCTGCCCGGCGCCACACAGGGCTGGCTGCCCGACGAGGATGCCGAGGTGCGTGGTGTGGCGAGCGTGGCGAACGTCGCGGGCCACAGTGAGCAGGGCCGGAGGAGCCTGGCCATCCGTTATCAGGCCCTGGCCGACGGGCGGCCAGCCCGCGTCCAGCGGGAGACGGTGCCCGCCTACCGGCCGGAGGCGGGCTACCGGATGGTCGCCTCGCCGACGCTCTACCCCGGCCAGGTGCTGCGCGCCCGGCTCGAGGCGGACGCCACCAACGACGGGCCGGTCGCGGTGTGCCTGTACGGGAAGGCCTTCGGAGCCGATGATGCCCTGGAAACCCTGCGCGGCCCACTCAGCACGCTGGCCCCTGGCGAGGCGCGCGTCCTCGAGTGGCAGGTGAGCGTGCCGAGCGGCTGCCCGATTGCCTGGGTGGGGCTTGAGCTGACCTCCGCCGCGCGGTGCGATGGGACGGTCTACCTGGACTGGCTCACCTGGGACGGCACGCCGACGGTGCGCCTGGGGGCGCCGCACCACAACGGGACCCGCTGGCTGGACGCCTGGGTCAAGGCGGTCTCGAGCGCGGTGCGCGGCCGCCAACACGACCTGCGCCTCATGCAGGACGAGGGTACGGGGCTTGTGCTGCAGGGTACGCGCGAGTGGGGAGACTATGGCGTCAGCGCTGGGCTGACGCCGCATCTGGCCCGCTCCTTTGGCCTGGTGGCGCGGGCCCAGGGGCTCAAGCGGTACTATGCCCTGCGACTGACGCCCGGGCGGGCGCAACTGGTGCGTGAGCTGGATGGCACCACGGTGCTCGCCGAGTGCCCCTTCGCCTGGAGCCTGTACGAGAGCTACGCGCTGGAGCTCCGTGTGGAGGGTGCGCGGCTGACCGGTTCCATCGATGGGCGCGTCGTGCTGCGTGCCGAGGATGACCGCCTGCCGTCCGGGGCGATCGGGGTGTTGATCGAAGAGGGTCGCCTGGGGGTCGACGCGGTCGAGGTGCGGCCGCTGGGCTAGGGCGCCCATGCTCTCGGGACGAAACTGCACGGGCCTGTGGCGTACACGCCACAGGCCCGCGTCAATCCCTGGCAAAGCCCGTCGCAGCGGCAGGATCCGCTCCGCCTAGCCCACCCAGATGCCGCCGGAGACGTTCAGCTCACAGCCCGTCACGTGGCTGGCCTCCTCTGAGACGAGAAAGGCCACTCCGGCGGCGACCTCTTCGGGCAGTTCCATACGGCCCAGGGGCAAGTCCTTACCCCGTTCGGCCAGGTAGGCCTCCGGGTCCTCCACCTGGCCGGCCCGCAGGGCGATCTCGCCGGGGGTGGCCACCCAGCCGACGATGACCCAGTTCACGCGGATGCGCTCGTGGGCCAGCTCTCTGGCCATCGACTTGGTCATGGCCAGGAGGGCACCCTTGGAGCCGATGTAGCCCATCCGCTCCAGGTGCCCCCAGCCATAGCCGTGCACCATGGTGGTGCCGATGTTGATGATGGAGCCGCCGCCCACGGCGCGCAGGTGCGGCAGCGCCTCGCGACTGCAGAGGAACGGCGCGCGGGCGTTCACGGCGAACTCGAGGTCCCACTGCTCGGGGGTCAGCGCGGAGATCGGCATCTGCGAGTAGATGGCGGCGTTGTTGACCAGCACGTCGAGGCGCCCGTAGCGCTTCACGGCGCCGTGAATCAGGTTCACGCAGTCATCCGGGTTGGCGACGTCGGCGTGCAGGTAGGTGGCCTCCCCGCCTGCGGAGCGGATGGTGCGCGCCACCTCCTCTCCGATCGCGACGCGCCGCCCCGAGACGATCACGGCCAAGCCGTCCGCCGCCAGGCGCCGGGCAATCGCCTCGCCGATGCCCCCGGTGGAACCGGTCACGATGGCAGTTCGCATCCCCGTGCCCTCCTCGTGCGCGCCGTGCTACTTGGCGGCGTGCTCCTCAAGCAGACGGAACAGGTCGGCAAAGACCGCGTCTCGCCGGAGGTCCGTCGCCACGCGCACCACGTGCCGCCCTGTGTCCACCGGGCCCCAGGTGACGTCGTCACGGAGGATGGGTGAGGGCGCCAACTCGGTCGGCACCCAGGTCGGGTTGTTGAGGTAGGCCACCGTGCTGATGTCCCAGATGACCTTGGAGCGGGCCCGCTCCGCGGGCACAAAGTCCTTGTAGATGCTATAGAGATAGTTGCCGATGGCTCCCCGCCCGTCCACGTTGGCCGCCATCTCGGGCAGCGTCGTGCGCAGGTGCTCGGCGACGTTCTTGCAGGGCACGTGCACCAGCGGAACGCCGGAATCGAACACCACGCGCGCCGCGGGAACATCCTGCCGGAGGTTGAACTCCACCGTGTTGGGCCAGTAGTAGGGGTGCCCCCCGAGCCACACGACCACGATGCGGTTGACGATGTCCGGCGCCATCAGCAGCGCCGAGGCCACGTTGGTGATGGCGCCGATGGCGAGCACGTACAGCGGCCCCTGGCGGGGGGCACGCGCCTGCGCGACCAGGTCGCGGGCAGCAGGGCTGTCGACGGGGGTGTCTGCGGAGGGAAGATAGGCCTCCGAACCACGCAGGACCCTGTCCCGGTCCCCAACACCGAGGTGCTTGATCAGGCGGAGGATCTCCTGGTAGGAGCGCTCCATCCCGTCACCGGGCCCGTCGGAGCGGCTGTTGTGGAAGGGAGCCGCGTAGAGGCCGCGCACGGTCAGGTTCGGCGAGAGGAGGGCATAGACGACGGCGAACTGGTCGTCGATCTCGTTGTAGGTGTCGGTGTCCAGGACCATGTCAACCGGGCCGCTGGGCGGCTCGAGCATGGCGGTCAGTTCGCTGGCGGTCAGTTTCGGAAAGCGCCCCATAACAGTTCCTTTCGTTGCGACGCGCTCGCGGGAGGGGCCCCGGTGGGCCCCCCACCCCGGATCGTAATGATGCTGCTTAGCCTTTGCCCCACTTGCGGAGGTTGGCGGCGCTCAGGCGTGCGCTCTCCAGGGTGGGACGGGCGCAGCGATCCTGCTCGACGATGTACCACTGCACGCCCTGGGCTTCGCTGGCCTGAAAGATCGACGGAAAGTCGATGATCCCCTCGCCCACTTCGGCCCAGGTGCGCTCTTCGCCCTGGCCGATCATGTCCTTCAGGTGCACGAGGGCAAAGCGCCCGGCCGAACGCCGGATGAGCGCTGCCGGGTCTTCGCCGGCGTAGGCCGCCCAGTACACGTCGATCTCCAGGCTGACCAGGGCCGGATCGGTCTCGGCGACGAGGATGTCCCAGCCACGCACGCCGTCGTGCACGTCGAACTCAAAGGCGTGGTTGTGGTAATACAGGCTCAGGCCGGCGCTCTTGAGCGTGCCACCCAGGCGGTTCAGCGAGGCGGCCAGCGCGCGAAAGCCGGCCGGGTTCTGCATCTCCTTCGGCAGGAAGGGGACACCGACGTAGGGGTTGCCGATGGCCGTGTTGTAGGCGATCACCTCGTCGAGGTCGGCCTCCATAGCGGCCAGGGCGATGTGGCTGCCAACCGGGCGCAGGCCGGTTTCTGCCAGGAGGTCTTTCATCTCTGCGGCCGACAGGCCGCCGGTACCGGCGAACTCGACGCCCGAGTAGCCCATCTTGGCAACCTTGCGCACGGTGCCAGCGAAATCCTTGGCCGTTTCGTCGCGGACGGTATAGAGCTGCAGCGCGATTGGTACGTTTGCCATGTCTACCTCTCTTGTTGGGTTCCCGCCCTGTGCTGATGCGTGAGCCATGCTAGCCGGCCCGAGAGGGGCTGTCAATGGGTTGGCGCGGCGCCCGACCCTCTCAGGGCACGACCACGGTCTTGACGTCATCGCCAGGCGGCGCGTCAAGCACGGCCGGCAGCTCGCCCAAGCCGATGCGCCGCGTGATCAAATGCTCCACGCGCACCTGCCCGGAACCAAGCAGCGCCAGCGCACGGCTGTGGGCAAAGGGGTTGATGCGCGCGCCGACGATGGACAGCTCCTTGCGGAAGATCAGGTTGGGCTCCACCGGGATCGTGACGCCCGGCGGGGTCACCCCGAACCAGACGATGGTGCCGCCCGGCGTGGCCCAGTCGACGGCCTGGGCCGTGGTGCGCGCCGAGCCGACCGCCTCGATGACCACATCGGCGCCGCCCTCCAGCGGGCCACCGGCGGCCAGCGGATCCTCATGGGCCGGGTCAAGAACGACGTCCACGCCGGAGGCGCGCGCCAGCTCTCGCCGGGCCGGCACCGGGTCGCTCAGCACCAGGCGGGCCGCGCCCGACAGGCGCGCCAACTGGGCCAGCATCTGGCCGATGGCCCCGCCCCCGATCACGGCGACGGTGTCTCCCGGGACAATCCCGGCCCGATCGATCCCGCGCAGGCAGCAGGCCAGCGGCTCGGCCATGGCGCCCGCCTCGAGGGGGACGCCTTCCGGCAAGGCGAAGCACTGGGCGCGCGGCACCAACGCGTACTCGGCAAAGCCGCCGTCCAGGTCGACCCCCAGGGCGCGCAGGTTCTCGCAGAGGTGGATACGCCCGCGTCGGCAGGGGCGGCAGATCCCGCAGGGGATGTTGGGGTCGATGGCCACCCGGTCGCCGGGCGCCAGGTCGTCTACGCCAGCGGCGACCGCCTCGACGGTGCCGGAGAACTCGTGCCCGATGGTCACCGGCGGCGACGTGGCGAACTCGCCGTGAAAGATGTGCCGGTCGGTACCACAGATGCCGCACGCGCCGACGCGCACCAGAACGTGCCCGGGCAGCATGGCGGGCAGCGGACGCTCTACGGCACGCAGGTCGCCCGGCCCGTAGAACAGGGTTGCTTTCATCGGTTCGCTCCTCTCGACCGGGGCACCCCCGCACACCCCGGCGCTAGTCGGCAGGCGCGCGATCGAGGGCCTGCATGTGGCCGCCGCGAGTATAGCTAGCCACACGCGGGCGGACAACCGGTCCTGACGGGCCTGCGCTCCGCTCCACGAGTGGCGGGCGCGGCGCTCCCGCGGCTTGACAGTGCCCCGCGCCGTCCCGTATAAGGGCATGACTGAGTCGGCGCATACCGCCTCGGCCGCGCGGGCGAGGGGCCCGGCGCGGCTACGTTCAGCGCACACACCAGAGGGAGCGGGCGGCCAGTGCAACGGCTCGCCGACGACGAAACCCAACTGAATGTTGACGGTGCCACGCTGCCGGGCCTGCGGGGCCTGCGAGACCTGCTCCGCCAGCGGCGGGGCGTGCGGGCTGTGCTGGCCAACATCGGCTGGCTGTGGGCTGACAGCGCGGTCCTCTTTGTGGCGTCCTCTGTTGCCGGCATTATCGTGGCCCGCGCCCTCGGCCCGGCCGACTATGGCCTGCTCGGGTATGCCACCGGGTTCATGGGGCTTTTCGTGCCGCTCGCCGGGCTGGGCCTGATGGACCTGGCCATCCGCGACCTGGTGGCCAGCAAGGTGCCGGCCGAGCGCATTCTGGGCACCACGTTCGCCCTGCAGGCTGCGGGGGCGCTGCTGGCCGTTCTGCTGGCCTGGGCCTGCGGCCTGGCGCTGCGAGACGACCCGCTGACTCGCCGGGTGACGCTGATCGCCTGCCTCAGCATGCTCGCGACGCCCTTGAACGTCCCCGCCTACTGGTTCGCCGCGCGGGTACGCAGCAAGTACGCGGTGTGGGCGCGCGATGGGGCGCTACTGGTGGGGACGGTGCTGCGCGGAGCCCTGGCGCTGAGCGGCGCCTCGGTGGTTGTTTTTGCCTGGCTGGCCGTGGTCCAGGCGTTCCTGGCAGGCCTGGCGCTGCTGGCGCTGTCTCGCGGGCGCCTGCCCGACCTACGCACCTGGACGGCCTCGCTCTCGGAGGCCGGCCGTATGCTGCGGGAGGCCTGGCCGCTCCTGGCGGCCGGGCTGGCGGTGGCCCTGTACATGAAGATCGATCTGGTCATGCTGGGCCAGCTGGCCGGGCCCGACGAGGTGGGCCAGTATACGGCCGCGGTGCGCCTTTCGGAGCTGTGGCACGTGGTGCCCGTGGCGATCTCCCTGTCGGTCTTCCCGGCCCTGGTTCGCGCCCGCCACCGCCAGACGCACGACTCGGACGGTGCCCCCTGGATGCAGGCGTTCTATGACCTAATGGCCGGGCTGGGTTACCTCATCGCGGTGCCGGTCAGCCTGCTGGGCGTGCCGGTCGCGCGGCTGGTGTATGGCCAGCAGTACGCCGCGAGCGGCCCCGTCCTGGTGGTGCACATCTGGACCTTCCTCTTTGTGTGCCTTGGCCTGGCTCGCGGCCGCTGGCTGGTGGCGGCCAACCTGAATCGCCTGCTCCTCTACACCAGCCTGATCGGAGCGGCCGTCAACGTGGGCCTCAACCTGTTGCTGATCCCGCGGTTCGGTGCGCAGGGCGCGGCGTGGGCCACGGTGGCCTCCCAGACGGCGGCCAACTATGGGGCCTGCCTCGTGTGGCCCCAGCTCCGTGAGGCCTGGGCCCAGATGACGCGTGCGCTGCTCCTGCCGCTGCGCCTGCGCTCGGCCTGGCACGGGGCCAAGGCCGTTTGGCGGTCCGCGGCATGAGCATCGCTGAGGGCGCAGCCATGGGCCTCCTACCATCTCTTCGCACCCCGGTGGTGCTCCTGATCTATCATCGCCCGCAGACCACCCGGCAGGTGTTCGCGCGGGTGCGCGAGGCCAGGCCTGAGACGCTCCTGGTGATCGCCGATGGGCCGCGCCCCGGCGACGCGGACGACGCTGCCGCCTGTAGAGCCGCCAGGGAGGTGGCCGAGGCGGTCGACTGGCCCTGCCGGGTGCTCCGGCAGTACGCGGCCACGAACCTCGGGCTGCGGGAGCGCTTTGCCAGCGGGCTGGGCTGGGCCTTCAGCCAGGTGGAGGAAGCCATCATCCTCGAGGACGACTGCCTGCCCGAGGCGACCTTCTTCGCCTTCTGCGAGGAGCTCCTGGCCAGGTACCGGTCAGAGCCACGGGTGATGATGCTCTCGGGCAACGACATGTCTCGCCAGGTGGCCGCCGCCGGAGGGGACAGCTACCGCTTCACGCGCTACGCGCACGTCTGGGGCTGGGCCACCTGGCGGCGCGCCTGGCAGCAGTATGACCCCGACATGTGCGACTGGCCGCGCCTGCGCACATCGGGCTGGCTGGAAAAGATCCTGGGCGATCGCCGGGCGGTGCGCTACTGGACCCGGCTGTTCGATGACACCCACGCGGGACGCATCAACACCTGGGACTACCAGTGGCAGTACTCCTGCTGGCGAGCCGGCGCACTATCCGTTGAGCCGCACGGGAACCTGGTGAGCAACATCGGGTTTGGCGCGCTTGCCACCCATACCGGCGGCCACAATCCCTTCGCCGCCTTGCCGACGCAGCCGATGCGCTTCCCGCTCGTCCATCCGCCCGGGCTGTCGGTGGACTCTGTGGTAGACAGAGAGCGCCAGACGATGCGCTACCCATCCGTTGTCGGGCGGCTCCGCGACAGGGTCCGCCTCACCGTGGAGCGCCTCCTGGCCGGCCGGCGCGAGCGAGGCGGGCCATGATCGAGGGGTGCAGGGTCTGCGGCGGCGCCACCACGGCGTGGGGGGAGCTCGAGGTGCTCGGCAAGCACGCGGTGCGCTACGAGCGCTGTGCGCGCTGCGGCCTGGTACAGACCGAGCCCCCCTTCTGGCTCGAGGAGGCCTACGCGTCTCCGATCGCCACGAGCGACCTCGGCGTGGTCTCGCGCAACATCTACCTGGCGCGCCTTGTGGTGGCCGTCCTGCGGGTCCTTTTCCCAGGGCGCGGCCCGTATCTGGATTACGGCGCCGGGTACGGCCTGCTGGTGCGCCTGCTGCGTGACGCCGGCCTGGACTTTTTCTGGGCGGATCGCTTCTCACCCAACCTGTTTGCCCAGGGCTTTGAGGCGGTGGCCGGGGCGCGCTACGAGCTGGTGACGGCCTTTGAGCTCCTCGAGCACCTGGTCGACCCGGTCAGCGAGGTCGCGCGGCTGCTGGATATGTCCGACAGTGTCCTCTGCACGACCACGCTGTTGCCCGCCACCTCGCCGAGGCCGGGAGAGTGGTGGTACTATGCACCCGAGACGGGGCAGCACGTGACCATCTACACCCTCGCGGCACTGCGGGCGCTGGCGGGGCGTTTGGGGGTGCATCTGGCGTCGGACGGGGTCGGCACGCACCTATTTTCTCGCCGGCCCGTGGCCCCGTGGAAGTTTCGCCTGGCCTGCGACCATCGCGTTAGCTACCTGCTCTACCTACTGCGCCGTCGGCGGTCGCTGCTAGCGGAGGACTATGGCCAGGTCCTCGGGCGCGACCGTGGCTAGTGGCGCCCTGCCCACGCCGCCGGGGCGCGGCCGGGCAGCCGGCCCCACTGGAGAGATGCCTGCCGTGCACGTCACCGTCGACGGATACGTCTTTGAACAGCAGAGTCGCGGGGGGATCTCGCGCGTCTTTCACGAGATCCTGCCCCGCATGTGCGACGCGGACGAGGCGCTGACCGTGTCGCTGCTCACCAGCGGGCGCCTGCGGCAGGCGCTGCCGGTGCATGCCCGCATGCGCCACGTACCCCTTTTCCCCATCGGCGACGTGATGCAGCCGGAGCGCGTCTGGGCGCCTCTGATCCCGGCGGGCCGCCGCCTGGTGCAGGCCGGGCAGGTCGGGGAGGCCAGCGCGGGCATCTGGCATTCGACGTACTATACCTCGCCCCCTGCCGGCTGGAAGGGCCCCCGCGTGGTTACCGTGTACGATCTGGTCCACGAGCAGTTCGCCGCCGAGTACGCCAGCCTGCATGCCAGAGTGTTCCGCCGTGAGAAGCGGCGTTCGGCAGAGGAGGCCGACCTGGTCATCTGCATTTCTGAGGCCACCCGGCAGGCCGTCCTGGCCCACTATGGGGTACCCGCGTCGCGCACGCGGGTGGTGCCGCTGGCGGCCAGCGCCGCGTTCGGCCCGCAGGAGGCGGCAGCGCCGCCCGGGGCGCCATCCCCGGGGCGGCCCTTCCTCCTCTACGTCGGGCAGCGGGGCGGGTACAAGAGTTTCAGCCTCCTCCTGGAGGCCCTGGCGCACTGGCCGGGACGCCGCGGCGATAGGCCGCGGCTGGTGGCGGTGGGCGGGGCCTGGTCGCGTGGTGAGCGGCGGGCCATCGGCGAGCTGGGGCTGGCCGAGGACGTCGCGGTGCGGACGTCAGCGGATGACGCGGCCCTGGCGGCGCTGTATCGCGCCGCTGCGGCGTTCGTCTATCCCTCGCTGGCCGAGGGCTTTGGCATCCCCTTGCTGGAGGCGCTGGCCTGCGGGTGCCCGGTGGTGGCCTCGCGCATACCGCCCACCGTGGAGGTGGCCGGGGAACTGCCCTACTACTTTGCCCCCGGCAGCGCCGAGGACCTGCGCCGGGCCCTGGGCGAGGCACTGGCTGCCGGGCGCGAGCCCGGGCGCGTGGCGGCCGGCCTGGCGCGCGCCGCCCTCTACTCCTGGGACGCCACCGCGCGCGGCACGTTGGAGGCCTACCGTGCCCTTTCCTAGCCTCGCGGACCTCCCCCCGCCGCCCCCCGGCAGGCAGGGCTGGCCCTGGACCGAGGCCCCCGCGCCGCCGCCCGCGACGGGCGCGCCGGCTTGGCCGCTGGTGGGCATCGTCACGCCGTCGTACAATCAGGCGCAGTACATCGAGGCGACCATCCGCTCGGTGCTGCTGCAGGGCTACCCCCGCCTGGAGTATCTCGTTTTGGATGGGGGCTCGACGGACGGCACCGTCGAGGTCCTGGAGAAGTACGCTCCCTGGCTCACGTACTGGGTCAGCGAGCCGGACGCGGGCCAGGCCGAGGCGATTCGCCGGGGTTGGGCCCTCTCGGCCGGCGAATACCTGGGCTGGCTGAACTCTGACGACCTGCTGATGCCCGGCTCCCTGTGGGCTGCCGTCCAGTATCTTCAGGGACGGCCCGAGCTGTCTGGGGTCTATGGCGATATCGTGCACATCGACGGGCAAGGGCGCGCCATCGGAACCGAAGCCTATACGGAGTTCGATTTGGTGGACCTGGTGCGGCGGATCGGGTGGATCTCTCAGCCGGGCAGTCTCTTCCGCCGCACCGCGCTGGAGGCCGCCGGCGGGCTCGACGGTGCGCTGCGCTTCCTGATGGACTTTGATCTGTGGTTGCGGCTGGGGCTGGTGGCCCCGCTCGGGTACCTGCGCGGCGTGCCCCTGGCGCAGTTCCGCCGCCACGCGGAGGCCAAGAGCAGCGCCCAGCGCGGCCTGGCTGCCGAGGAGATCCTGCGCGTGGTCGAGCGGTTCTTTGCGCGGGAGTTGCCCGCGCCCCTGCGCGGCGCCGAACGGCAGGCCAGGGCCAACGCCCACCTCTACGCCGGCCGGGCCTGGTCTTCGGCAGGTGACGTGCCGCGCGCGCTGCGCTCCGTGTGGCAGGCGCTGGTGACCTGGCCGCAGATCGCCTGGGGGACGGGGCCGGCCGTGGCCTGCTCCCACGTGGCCCTGACGGCAATCCTGGGCAGAGACCGCGCCGCCAGGCTACGCTATCGCCGCGAGCGGTCGTTGCGCCGTGTGCGGGGCTGCCGCTCAGAAGGCAGACCTTAGGCGAGGGGCCCGGCCGCTGCGCGAGCCCGCGTTCTTGTAACCTCCATCACATCGCTTCCTTCCTCCATCTGCTACTATGGGAACTGACCGGCGGCGGTCCCTGGCGACCTCGCCGGCCCATCGGGTATGCTGAAAGGGAGGATATACGCTATGCAGATCATCAAGGCGCTCAACGCGCCCGACGGCCCCAATCCCCACGGGGTCAGCGTCAAGCCGCTCCACGCTTCCGAACACACCCAGGTGGTGATGGTGACCCTGGGGCCTGGCGAGGGCCTGCGCTCACACCGGACCCCGGTCGACGTCTTTTTCTATGTCCTGGAGGGGAGCGGCGAGGTGGAGATCGGCGACGAGCGCGCCACGGTCGAACGTGACGATCTGATCGTCAGCCCGGCCCGAGTGCCGCACCGGGTGATGAACCCAAGCAGTGCGCCGATGCGCTTCCTGATCGTCAAGACCCCTGCCCAGCCATAGCAGATGAGCATCCTGTGAGCCGTCATCGCGGAGCCCGAAGGAGGACACCATGGCTGATCTGACCACGCGGTATCTGGGCCTGACCCTGCGCAACCCGATTGTGGCGGGGAGCTCTGGCCTGAGCAACTCGGTCGAGGGCGTGCTCCGGCTGGAGGAGGCCGGGGCGGGCGCGGTGGTGCTCAAGTCAGTCTTTGAGGAAGAGATCTCCCTGGAATACCAGGCCACCATGCGCGACGAGCTGCGCCGGGGTGGCAGCCCGGAGGCGATGGACTACTTTGACCGGCAGATCCGGGGGGAGAAGCTCGACCACTATCGCGCCCTCATCTCGCAGAGCAAGAAGCGGGCCTCCATCCCGATCATCGCCAGCGTGAACTGTACCTTCTCGTACGAGTGGGCCTACTTTGCCCGGGAGATGGAGGCGGCCGGCGCCGACGCGCTGGAGCTGAACATGTCGTTCCTGCCGACCGATTTCCGCCGCACGGCGGAAGAGCAGGAGGCCTCCTACTTTCGCGTGATCGAGCGGGTGCGCCAGCAGGTGTCGATCCCGGTGTCTCTCAAGATCAGCCACTACTTTACCAACCTGGGCCCCATGATCCAGAGGCTGTCGACCACGGGCATCGCCGGCCTGGTGCTGTTCAACCGTCTGTGGCAGCCCGACATCGACATCGAGAAGCTGACCATCGTGCCCGCCCGGGCGCTGAGTAGCCCCGATGAGATCGCCCTGGCCCTCCGCTGGGTGGCCATCATGTCGGGACGGGTTCCCATCGATCTGGCCGGCTCGACCGGCGTACACAGCGGTGAGGCGGTCATCAAGATGCTCCTGGCGGGAGCCAGGGTCGTCCAGGTTGCCTCCGTGCTGTACCGCGAGGGGCTTGGTCACCTCGGGGTCATGCTCGCAGGGCTGCGCACCTGGATGGACGCCCATGGCTACACTGCCATCGACGAGTTCCGCGGCCTGCTGAGCCAGGCGGCCAGCGCCGACCCGGCCATGTACGAGCGGGTGCAGTTCATGCGCTTCTACGGCTCCGCGCTGGAGGCGGGCAACCGCGACGTCGGTCGCGGGCGGGCGCTGGATGGCTTTGGCCACTAGCCCCCGCAGCACAGATCGCCTCGAGGGCGAGTAGCAGCGGCCGCGCACTCGTGACCGATTAGGTCGCGAGCGCGCGGCCTGCACCGCGCGCGCCAGCGGCTGCCGTTGTACCCCCTGCCGGCGCATGCTAGAATGCGTGCCATAGGCGTGCGGCCGCCAGAGCAGGCCACGGCGCCCCAAGAGGTCGTGGGAACGGCAGGTCACCCGGTGAAGATCCCTCTGTCGCGGTTCCGGCGCTCGGTGGCCGGCAACCTTCGCGCCCAACTCATCATCACGACCATCGCCCCCGTCGCCGTGCTCCTCATCGCCATGGCTGTCGTCGGCGGGTATGCCCTCACGCGCCTCACCCAGGCCCTGGTGCAGGACCGCGACACCGAACTCGCGCAGCTGGCGGCCCGGCAAGTCGCCGCCGACTGGGAGCTATCGGTGCACCTGCTCTCGCAGTTGGCCTCCGCCGAGCCGGTGCGCTCGGCAAACCGCGAAGAGACGAATGTCCTGCTCCGCCAGAACTCGGTGTTGCAGCAGCGCTTCGACCATCTGGCCGTCACCGATGCCCAGGGGACGGTGGTGGCCCGCGAGGACGGCATTGCCGGCCAGTACGTGGGCGACCTGGACTACTTTGCGCGGGCCAAGCGCCTGCGCCGCCCGATGCGCTCCGAGGTCTACCAGGATGGCAGCGGGCAGCGCATCGTGACGGTGGCTGTGCCCTACTATGACGAGGGCGGGCGGTTTGGCGGCTGCATTCTGGGCATCTGGGACCTGGCCAGTAATCGCCTGGCTATCCCGATCGAGAGCATCCGCGTCGGTGAGCAGGGTTACGCCTTCCTCGTTGACCGGCAGGGCACTATTCTCTACCACCCGGAGCACGGCTTTATCGCCGCGCAGTGGCTGGCACATCCCGCGGTGCAGGCAGTCAGTGAGGGCAAGACCGGCGCCCAGACCGTGCGCTGGCGCGGGCAGCGCACCATCATTGCCTACGCCCCGGTGCCGCTGACCCAGTTGCCCAGCTCTTTGGTGGCCGACGAGACGTGGGATGGCTGGGGCCTGCTCACTTCGCAGCTGTGGGACGATATGGTCGCTCCGCTGCAGCCGTACCTCGCGCTGATGCTCTTCCTGCTGCTCTTGGCCGTGATGCTGCCGCTCCTGGTCCTGGTAATCAACAGCCGCCGGATCGTTGCGCCGCTGCAGAGCCTGGTGACCCAGGCCGAACAGGTAGCCGCCGGGCGCTTTGAGACCCAGGTTTCGGTGGACGCGGGCCCTTCCGAGGTGCGCGAGCTGGAGATGGCCTTCAACGCCATGGTGACGCAGCTGCTCAGGTACCGCACCGACATCCAGAACTATGTCGTGTCGATCCTGAACACGCAGGAGCAGGAACGCAAGCGCGTGGCCCGCGAGCTCCATGACGACACGGCGCAGGCCCTGGTGGTGTTGGGGCGGCGCATCGAGCTGGCCTCCGACCTGACCAGTCGCCAGGAACTCGCCCACGAGCTCGAGGAGCTGCGCGATATGGTCGACGACGCCCTGCGCGGAGTGCGCGGCTTTACGCGCGACCTGCGCCCGCCCCTGCTGGAGGAACTGGGGCTGCCGCGCTCGCTGCAGATCCTCGGGGATCGCATTACCCGGGAGGAGCGGCTGCAGGTGATGGTGCGCATCGACGGCACGCCGCGCCAGCTGCTGCCGCAGGTGGAGCTGGGCCTGTACCGCCTGGCGCAGGAGAGCCTGAACAACGTGCGGCGGCATGCCCAGGCCAGCCAGGCCACCGTGGATCTATCGTACGGCTCCACGAACCTCGTGTTGTGCGTCTCTGACGATGGCGTGGGCTTTACGCCCCCCGAGAGTGCTGCCGAACTGGTGGCCTCGGGCCGGCTGGGGTTGGTGGGCATCTATGAACGGGCCCGCCTCTTTGGCGGGCGGGCCGATATCCACTCGGCTCCCGGCGAGGGCACCGTCGTCACGATCACCATCCCCTACACCACCATTGTGCTGCCCCCCTCGGCGGCCGACTCGGTCGCTTCAGAGCGCTCTTCCAGCGGCTAAGCCATAATGCCTAGCCCCTCTACGTGACACGGCGGATGTGCGTCCCTGTGCGCGCTGCTATAGTAGAGTTGAACCGTGAGCAGCGGTTCGCGTCGGCAAAGGACGTGCGCGTCTCGGCGGCCATGCTGTTCCTTTCTCGGCGCGAAGGGCAGCGCTTCTTCTCCTCCTTATTGGGATGGCCCCCACAGGTCGTAGTGGGCGACGACCTGTGGGGGCTGTCCGCATTTTGCTGACTCGTGGTGGCATGTCGCTGGACGGCGCTCTCCGTCCGGGAGTATGATGGGGCCGCCACGCCACGAGTTCGTACTGCGTCGCTTCGCGCGACCCGTCACTGGCCTGGCCGCAGGGACCTCCGTAGGCATGATGGCCTAGGTGGGCTCACGCGGTTGGCGGATGCCTTTCGCCCAAGCCGGTGGTATGCTGCCAGTACTAGGTGGATGGGACGGCTGCCTAAGGCGGTATGTCCCGGCACTCTGGGTAGGGCGGTGGACGTGCTGTTCCAGTAGCGGCGCAGGGTACAGTGCTTCTCCTTCTTGAGGACGGGCTCCGTGAGTCGTGGTGGGCAACGACGCGCGGAGCCCGTTCTCGTCATTCCGAAGCCTGCCCCGGGCGGCACACTATTCCGCCACCACCAGAACGAGGCGCTCATGTCTTCGATACGGATCCTCCTGGCAGATGACCACGTGATGGTGCGCGAGGGCACCCGTCGCATCCTCGAGCGTGAGCCGGACCTCCTGGTCATCGCCGAGGCCGGAGACGGCCGCGAGGCCGTCGACCTGGTGGCCCGCGAGCGGCCCGACGTCGCCATCGTCGATATCAGCATGCCGGTCATGAATGGGATCGAGGCCACCAAGGGGATCAAGGCCATCTCGCCACGGACGGCCGTCCTGGTGCTGTCGGCCTACGACGATGACGAGTACGTCTTTGCCATCCTGGAAGCGGGCGCGGCCGCCTACTTGCTGAAAAACGCCCGCAGTAGCGAACTGATCGAAGCGGTGCGCAGGGTGCACGCGGGGGAGGCGGTGCTGGATCCTGGAGTGGCCTCCAAGGTCTTGCGGCGCATGGGTCTGGGCGAGCCTGCTCAGGACCAGGCCCGGGAGAACCCCCTCACAGAACGCGAGCTGGACGTCCTGCGGCTGGCGGGCCGGGGGCTCTCTAACCGGGAGATCGCCCTGCAGCTGCACGTCAGCCCGCGCACCGTGCAGGCGCACCTGGCAAACATCTTTGGCAAGTTGCAGGTCAGTTCGCGCACCGAGGCGGTCATGACCGGGCTGCGCCGGGGATTGCTCAGCCTGGACGATATCCCGCCGGCCTGAGGGGCCCGGCGGCACCGGCTTGCCCTAGGGGACCGGCACCAGGGCGGAGCGCTCTACGCGGTATAACCCGCCCTGCCCGCCCAGCCAGACGACGTCGGCCGATTCCGGATAGATGCGCTGCACCCCGGGGATGTCGAGGTACGACCAATCAGCCTCCGCCGTCCGCGCCGAGATGCCGGCAGAGGTGCCGATCCACAGCGTGCCGTCCGCAGCCATGATCAGGTCCACGATTTCCTCGGCGCGCAGGCCGCCCTCGGTGGAGTTGACGGTGAGGCGCGTCCACCGGCCGGAGGCCTGCCGCCGCGCCAGGCCGTGGCTGGTGCCCACCCATAGCTCGCCTTCCGGGCCTATGGCCAGGCAGCGCACGTCCGGGTCGGGCAGGCCATCGTCGACGGAGGCCACCGCATAGGCCCCGTCGGGGCTGAGGATGCCCATTCCCTGTGAGGTGGCCACGAACAGCGTGCCGTCGCTGGCTACGGCAAGGTCGCGCACGCCGACCTGTTCGAGGTCTCTGGCGCCCCCGACGGCCTGCACTCCGTCCGCCGTGACGCGCGCCAGTTCACCCGCGGTGGTGGCGAACCAGGGCAGGCCGTCCGCGTCGAGGGTGAGCACGCTGACGGCAGCCTCGTAGATGCGCTCGGCCTCGCCGCCCTCCGTCAGGCGATACAGGCCACTCTGGGCGCCCACCCACAGGGCGCTGCCGCCGATCGCCAGGCTGGTGGGGCGCTCGGCCAGGAGCAACCCTGTGCCGTTGCCGGGCACCGCGTAGGCCAGCCCCTGCGGTGTGCCGATCAGGAGGCGGCCCTCGCCGTCGACGGCCAGTTCGAGCACCTGCCCCCCCATGAAGGGCGTCGGCACGAGCCACGGGCCACGGGGGTGTTTGCCATCCGGCGCCACCACCCAGATGCCGTGTGAGGTCCCCAGCCACAGCTGGCCCGAGGGCGAAAGCAACAGGCACTGCGCCGTAAGCCCCTCGAGAACGATGGGACGCCAGGCGCGCCCAGTACGCTGGTAACTGGCGCCCCCCTCACCGCACAGCCACACCGTGCCGTCCGCCTGGATCTCCATACCGTACACCTGATGGGGGATGGAGGGGTTCAGCGAGGCCAGATGGCCCGTCCAGCGGCTCTCGGCCAGGTCGAGGCTGCAGATGCCGCCGCCGGAGGCACGGGGGCCGATGAAGCCGATCCACAGGCGCCCGCCCGGGTCGATGCCCACAGAGGTCACCGAGGCGGCGTCGGGGATCTCGGAAAAAAGAGAGTGGTCCTCCCACCAGCGATAGCCCTCCAGCGCCGTGGAGACCCCCTCGCCGACCGCCCAGACCCTTCCCTCCGCCGACACTGCCACAAAGCGCGTGCCGCGGCGCACGCCGTCATAGGGGCCGTAGGCGCGCCACGTCTGGCCATCGTAGGCGCGCACCTGTCCGTCGTGGGTGGGCATCCAGAGCCAGCCGGTCTGCGGGGAACGGGTCCACATGCGGTAATCGAAATGCTGCGCGCCGCAGAGGGCTTCATACTGCGACGTCACGGCTTCCTGCCGGGAGTAGGTCTGCCAGGTGCTCCCGTCATACTCGCTCCAGACGTCCAGCCCTGCGTAGGCCACCCACACATCTCCCTCGCCGTCCACGGTGACGGCCAGTGTCGTCGGGGATACCAGGCCATCGTTGACCGTGAAGACGCGGTACTCGGACATGTCCTGGTTCCAGCGGACGACGCCACCGCTCGAGGCGGCCCACAGGTTCTGGCCGTCAAAGGCCATCCCCTGGATGTCGTTGGGGTTGGTCCACGACTGGACGGCGTCATCGCTGAGGGCCAGCGAGGCCAGGAAGGGGGTGGGCGTCGGGGTGACGGCCGGCTCGGGCGTGCCCACGACGCGCGTCTCTACGACATAAGGGGCGCGGGTGCCGCCGGGTGTGGCCGTGACGGTCGGCGTGGGCGTCAGCGTGGCCCAGGCGGCGGCACACCCCGCCAACGGGGCGGCCGTAGCGAACAGCAGCCCGACGAGGAGAAGGCGCAGGGTATGGGGCGCGTAGCGCTGGAAGAGAGTCATGATCTTCACCGCGCCAGTATAGCGGAGACGTCCCCCTGGGACAATCAGGCCCTCCCCGCTGGCCAGCAGGCGCTTTCCCTTTCTGCTCAAGCCGCGGTACAATGCCGGCGCTGCCCGGCGGCAAGCGAGCGCCGTCGCGGCAGCCCCCACTGTACTCCCGGGAGGTTCCGTGCGCGCCAAGGGCAAGCTGCTCGACGTTGGCCTCTACACCGTGGCCCTGATCGGCCCGCTCCTATATCTGGCCGGGTTTCTGGCCAGGGGTCTGGGCATGTTGCAGGCCGACTGGCCGCGGCTGGCCCTGATGTTCGGGTTGCTGGCCCTGAGCGCGGGAGCAGCCGCCTTCCTGGCCCTCCGTCGTGGCGATACCGCGCTGCGGGTGGCGGCCGCCATCACCCTGGCCGTCAACCTGGCCGGGATCGCCTACAGCTGGACGCGCTGGTCCGACGATCTCTCCCGTGCCCGGGCCGAAGACCTGCTGGAGCCCATCCCCGTGACGCAGGTGGGCATTGTGCTGGCCCCGGCGGACCAGAGCTCCGACGCCGCCAACGAGCTGCGCGCCATCGAGAAGGCCATCCGCACGATCCTGGACCGCAACGGGATCGGCGGCCTGGTGCAGGTGCGGCGGACCTTCCCCATCGCGAATGCCCAGTACGCGCGGCGTATCGGCCTGACGCTGGGGGCCAACGTGGTCGTGTGGCACACGGTCGAGCCGGGGCGGGCCCGGTCGGTGCGCCACGTCACGGTGTTGGGTGCACACGACATGGACGCCCAGCTGGATGAGGCCGACCTGCTGCGCCTGATGGCCACCCAGGAGGAGCTGGCCATCACAGCCATGGTGGGTACTGAAGAAGACGACCGCTACGCCAGCGAAGTGATTGCGCCGGTCGCGGCCGCCTTCGGCGCCCTGGCGGCGGGGCGCCCCGTGCTGGCGGCCACCCAGTTCCGCAACGCCTCGCAGAGCGAGGGGCTGCCCCTGCGTACCGTGGCTACGCTGCGTGCCTACCGTGGCATGGCGCTCTTGCACGCGGACCGCGCCGACCTGGCCGTGCCCGAGTTCGAGGAGGCGATCTCTCTGAACTCGAGCGCCTACGCCTGGACGGGCCTGGCTAACGCCCGGCTCATGGCGCGCGATTTTGAGGCCGCCCGCGGCGCCTACCAGCAGGCCATCAGCCGTGACTCGTACTATGCCCCGCCTTACTGCGGCCTGGGGCTGATCCTGGCCCGCGAGAGGGACGTGGCCGGCGCCACTGCTGCCTATCGCCAGGCCGTCGCCCTGGCCCCCGATTGGGCCGCGCCGCACGCCTTCCTGGCGCTGGCCTACGAACTGCGCGGAGACGCCGCCGCGGCGCACGACGAGTACCAGGTCTGCGTGAGCATGGCCGGCCCCAACAGCGCCCTGCAGGAGGCCGCCGCGCAACGCTCTCAGCAGGTGGTCGAGAACCCACCGACGCCTATCCCCACCGCGACGCCGCGCCCGACCCCCACGCCCACGCCGTTCCCCACTTCGGGCGTCTACCAGGTCCGCGGGGGTGATACCCTGGCGGCCATCGCCCAAAAGCTGGGCGTCCCGGCAGAGATGCTGATCGAGGTCAACCGGCTGGAGAACCCCAACGCGCTGAGCATCGGCCAGATCCTGATCGTGCCCGAGCTGCCCTGAGCGCCGCGGTGCGCGTCTAGCCCGCGGACCGGTTCATCCTCAGCGCTCCGTTGACAGCCTGGCCCCACGGCACTATCGTTGGCGCGCTAGCCGCTGGGCCCCCGGGCCCGCCGTTTCCTCGTGCGGAGGTGCCGGATGAAGATCACCGAGATCGAGCTGCTCCCCGTCGACCGCTATCTCTTCGTCAAGGTGCACACCGACGCCGGCATCACCGGCCTAGGCGAGTCAGGCGCCTGGGGCTACGTGGAGGCCTCGGCGAGCGCCGTGGAAACGTTCCAGCGCTACCTCATCGGCCAGGACCCTTTGCGCATCGAGCACCACTGGCAGTACCTGTACCGCTGGACGCACTTTCGCGGCGCGGCCATCATGGGCGCCCTCAGCGCCATCGACCTGGCCCTGTGGGATATCGCTGGCAAGCACTTTGGCGTGCCCTGTTACCAGCTCCTCGGCGGGAAGGTGCGCGACAAGGCCCGCGTGTACTATCACGTCTATGGGCAGACGACGGACGAACTGGTCCAGGGGTGCCTGGACGCCAAAGCCAGGGGCTTTACGGCGGTTGGGCACCTGACCCCCTTCCTCGACGAACCCCGCAGCGTGCCCTATTTCAAGACCCACGCGCAAAAGATGGCCGACGCGGTCGAGTCAGTGGCGCGCTATCGCGAGGCCGTGGGGAACGAGGTGGACCTGTGCATCGAGATCCACCGCAGGCTGACGCCCAGTGAGGCGGTGGTGCTGGCCCGGGGCATCGAGCAGTACCGCCCCTTCTTCTACGAGGACCCGATCCTGCCCGATAGCTTTGACGCCATGGCCCTGGTCGCCCAGGGCATCCACATCCCGATTGCCACCGGTGAGCGGCTGCACACCATCTGGGAGTTTGAGGCGCTCCTGGCCCGCGGGGCGGTGCAGTTCGTGCGGCCGGACGTCTGCCTGGCCGGTGGGCTAACCCACTCGAAAAAGATCGCCGCCCTGGCCGAGGCGCACCACGTTCAGGTGGTGCCGCACAACCCGCTCAGCCCGGTGAGCACGGCGGCCTGCATCCAGCTGGCCGCCTGCATCCCCAACTTTGCCCTGCAGGAATACCCCCGTGGGGAGGACCGCGCCCCCAAGACGGAGATCGTCGTCAGCCCCCTGAAACTGGAGGACGGCTTCCTCATCGTCCCGGATGCCCCAGGGCTGGGGATCGAGCTGGCCGAAGACGCGTTGGAGCGCCACCCGTACAAGCCGCGCGCGGTGCAGACCCGCCTGAACACTGATGGCTCGGTGATGGATCAGTAGCCCTTCTCTGCCAAGGCCCGGCCGCGCGACGCCCCGCCCGCCGGGGCGTCGCGCCTCTTGGTGCCCTCGTCGCCCCGGGCTATAATGACCGCTGGAGTGGGGTGCGAACGGCGGCCCGCTCGCCGCGCGGCAGCGGTCGCTCGTGTGATAGGGAAGGGCCATGGTGCTTGGAATAACGATTGTTGGTCTTGGCCCCGGGGACCCCGGGCAGATCACGCGGGAAGCCTGGCAGGTGCTGGAGGGCGCCGGCGAGGTGTACCTGCGCACTTCTCGGCACCCCAGCGTGCCCGCCCTGCCCGCGCAGCCGCGCTACCATAGCTTCGATGACGCCTACGAGCGCCACGAGCAGTTCGCTGACGTGTATGAGGAGATCACCACGCGCCTCCTGGCGCTCGCCCGGCGGCCCCAGGGCGTGGTGTACGCCGTCCCGGGGCATCCGCTGGTCGGCGAGACGACGGTGCAGGAGGTCTTGGCCCGGGCTCTCGCCGAGGGGCTGCCGGCCCGCGTGGTGGCGGGGGTCTCGTTCGTCGAGCCGGTGCTCACGGCGCTGCGCCTGGACCCCTTCGACGGCCTGCAGATCGCCGATGCGACCATCCTGGCCCATCAGCACCACCCTAACCTAGATCCCGACGTCGGCGCGCTCGTGGTGCAGTTGTATGACCGGCGGGTGGCTGCCGACGTGAAGCTGACCCTGATGAGCCTGTACCACGACGATCACCCCGTTACCCTGGTGCGCGCGGCCGGCACGGCGAACGAGGTCGTCCGCCATCTGCCCTTATACGAGCTGGATCGCCAGGAGGACCTCGACCACCTGACCTCCGTGTACGTTCCGCCGCTCGATAGGCCCGGGTCGCTGGCCTCGTACCAGAACATTGTGGCGGCCCTCCGCGCGCCCGGGGGATGCCCGTGGGACCGGGAGCAGACGCACGCCACCCTGCGCACGCATCTCCTCGAGGAGGCCTACGAGGTGCTCGCCGCGCTGGACGCCGACGACATGGACGACCTGCAGGAGGAGCTGGGCGACCTGTTGCTGCAGATCTTCCTGCACGCCCAGATCGCCAACGAGGACGGCGACTTTAAGCTGGTCGACTCGGTCCAGCAGGTCATCGAAAAGCTCGTCCGCCGGCATCCGCACGTGTTCTCTACCGAGACCGTGGCCGACTCCGAAGAGGTGCTGCGCAACTGGGAGCGGATCAAGAGGCAGGAGCGCGCCGAGCAAGGCGAGACCTTCCGTTCGCTGTTGGCCGGCGTGTCGCTCTCCTTGCCGGCGCTCTCGCGCGCTCTGGAAGTGCAGCGGCGCGTGGCCCGCGTCGGCTTTGACTGGCCGGCCCTGGGACTGGTGCGGGCCAAGCTGTCCGAGGAGCTGGGCGAGTTCGACGCGGCAGCCGACGATGACCGGCGCGCCGCCGAACTGGGCGACCTGCTCTTTACCGTGGTGAACCTGGCCCGCTGGTATGAGCTGGACCCTGAAAGCATCTTGCGCCAGACGGTGCAGCGCTTCAGCAACCGCTTTGCGGCCATCGAACGGCACGCTGCGCAGGTGGGCCGGCCGCTCGAGGAGATGAGCCTCGAAGAGATGGACGCCCTGTGGGAGCAGGCCAAGAACGCCGAATGAGCTGCCCGGCATATGGAAAGGAGCCCCTGGATGACCCGCTTGCGCCCCGTGACCATTGCGATAGCGGCCCTGGTGACCGCTCTCGTGGCCGTGCTGACCCTGATCGTGCGCGTACCCGTGCCGGCCACCCAGGGCTACTTTCACTTTGGTGACGTGGCCGTCTTTTTCGCCGGTTTTGCCTTCGGGCCGACCGTGGGCCTCATCGCCGGCGGTATTGGCACCGGCCTGGCCGACGTGCTGGGCGGCTATGCCCACTATGCCCTGATCAGCCTGCTGGCCCATGGGCTACAAGGGCTGCTGGCCGGCTGGCTCGGGCACCGAGCGCAGACCCGTGGGCTGGTCCTCGGGTGGCTGGCCGGCGGGCTGGCCATGATCGGCGTCTATTTCACGGTCGAGATGGCCCTCTTTGGCTGGGGCTCGGCGGTGGCCGAGGTGCCCTGGAACCTGCTCCAGGCGGTGGGCGGCGGGCTGGTCGGCATTCCCCTCCTCGCCTTGGTGCGCAGGGCCTATCCGCCCATCCTGCAGATGGGTCAGCCCCCCGCCTGGCGCGACAGATAGCCCGCCCCTGCGGTCAGGAGCAAGCCTTGCCTGCCATCATCCTGGAACACCTCTACTATGCCTATCCGCCGCTGACGCCGGGCGGCGCCCCGGTAGAGGTGCTGACTGATGTGTCTCTGCGGGCCGAGCGGGGTGAGTTCCTCTCTCTGATGGGCGCCACCGGCGCCGGCAAGACGACCCTGTGTATGGCCATGAATGGCCTGGTGCCCCGCGCTACCGGCGGCGTCTTTCGCGGGCAGGCGCTGATCCTCGGGCACGACACGCGAGAGACCCCCGTCGCGCAACTGGCCCGGCAGGTGGGCATGGTCTTCCAGGATCCTGACAGCCAGTTCTTCTGCGCGACCGTGGAGGACGAGCTGGCCTTTGGCCCCGAAAACCTCGGCGTGCCGCCGGCCGAGATCGCCGAGCGCATCTCCTGGGCGCTGGAGACGGTGGGCATGGCCCGGCACCGGCAGCGCCCGCCCACCCAGCTATCGGGAGGGCAGAAGCAGCGAGTGGCCATCGCCGCGGCGCTGACCCTCCTCCCCGAGGTACTGATCCTCGACGAGCCCACTGCCAGCCTCGACCCAATCGGCCAGCAGGAGGTGTTCGCCGCCATCCGCCGGCTGGCCAGCGAGCGCGCCATGACCATCGTCATGGCCAGCCACGATTCGGAGCAGGTGGCCGAGTTCTCCGACCGGGTGGCGATCCTGCTGGAGGGGCGCATCGCCCGGGCGGATGAGCCGCAGGCGATCTTTGCCGACGTCGACTTGCTGAGCGCGGCGGGCCTGGTTTCCCCGCAGGTGACGGAGGTGGCCCTATGCCTGAACCGTACCCACGATGACGATCTGCGCGTGGTGCGCCTGGAGGAGGCCGTCACGGCCCTGCGCCAGCGACTGGACCGGGGGGCGCCGCCATCATGAACCGTGAGCCGCTCATCCGCATACAAGACCTGCGCCACGCCTACGAGGAGGGGGTGCCGGCTCTGGATGGCGTGGACCTCACCATTGCCGAGAACGCCTTTGTGGCCATCATCGGGCAGAACGGCTCGGGCAAGACTACCCTGGTCAAGCACGTGAACGGGCTGCTGCGGCCCACCTCGGGGCGGGTCATCGTCGCCGGGCAAGACACCGCTACGACGCCGGTGGCCCGGCTGGCCTTGACGGTGGGCTATGTCTTTCAGAACCCCGATCATCAGATCTTTGCCGGCACCACCCGTGAGGAGATCGGCTTTGGGCTGCGCAACCTGGGCCTCAGCGATGAGGTCATCCGGGAACGGACGGCCGAGGCTCTGAGGGTTTTCGGGCTGGCCGAATATGCCGAGGCACCCCCGGCCGTCCTGGGCTTTGGGCTGCGTCGCAAGGTGACGGTCGCCTCGGTCTATGCCATGCGCCCGCCGATTCTGGTGCTCGACGAGCCCACCAACGGCCTGGACCGGCGCAGTTCCGAGGATCTGATGCACCTCATCCTGGGCCTGCATGGCGCCGGGCACACCATCCTGCTGGTGACGCACGACATGCGCATCGTGGCGGAGCACGCGCCGGAGACGATCGTGATGCACGAGGGGCGCGTGCTGGCCCAGGGCGCCACCCGCGACATCCTGGCCCACGCGCGCGCCATGCACACGGCGCACATCGCGCCGCCCCAGGTCACCCGGCTGGCCAGACGCCTGGCTCCCCAGGGGCTGGCCCCGGACCTGCTCACGGTAGATGAGTTCTGCCGCGCCTACGACGAGGCCCTGGAGGTGCGCCGTGCCCGCCCTCTATGATCTGTACCAGCCCGGGGACTCGGCACTGCACCGGCTGGATGCCCGCGTCAAGCTGTTCATGGCGCTGAGCGTGACGGCCGTGGTGATCGCCTACGCCAACGTCTGGGTGATGCTGGTGGCGCTGGTGGCGCTCCAAATGGCGCTACGGGCCAGCGGCATCTCACGAGAGAGGCTGGCCTGGGTGTGGCGGATGACCGCCTTCCCGATGCTCAGCGTGGCCGTCCTGTGGATGCTGGTGTACCCGACGCCGGGGCGCGCGCTCGTCTCCTTCTGGGTAGTGCGCATCGGGCCGGCCAATATCGCCCAAGGGGTGGCTGTGGGGCTGCGGGTGGGGGTGCTGGCCTGGGCCGTCTTTACTTGGCTGTTTACCACGGACCAGGCCACTCTGGTGCGCAGCCTGGTGGCTCTGGGGTTGCCCTTCGAGTGGGGCCTGGTGCTGGCCATGGCCCTGCGCTACCTGCCAACCATGGCCCTCACCCTACGATCCATCTCGGAGGCGCAGCAGGCGCGGGCGCTCGACCTTGCCGCGGGGAACCCGTTGGCGCGGGCGCGCCGCTACGCGCCCATCCTGGTGGCCATGATCATCGCCTCGTTGCGCACGGCCGACAACGTTTCGCGGGCGCTGGAGGCGCGGGCTCTCGGCGCAGTGCCGCGGCGCACCTACCTGCGCGAGCTGAACTTTCGCCGGACCGACCTGGTCTGCAGCGCGGTCATCCTGGTGAGCGCGGCCGGGCTCCTCTACGCACGGCTGGCCCACGGGTTTGGCGCCGAGGCGCTGCGACTGGTGAGCCGGGGCCAGTAATGGCCAAGCCCCGCCTCCCTTTCAAAGGGAGGCGGGGCTTGGTGGTCCTTCCGCCCGCTGCTACAGGCCGGCGGCCTTCTTGCTCTCGGCGGCCCACAGCATGCCGCGGGTCACCATGGTCAGAATCTGGGGATCCTGGTCGAACACGTCGGCGTGATGGCCGAGCGAGCAGTAGAACACCCGCCCCTTGCCATAGTACTTGGTCCAGGTCACCGGGTTGGGCACGGCGCCAAACATGGTCACCGCGAGCACGGTGTTTCCGGGGTCGACGTGCATCAGGTACTGCTCAGTGCAGACGTCGAAATCCTTCAGGCCAGCCACGATCGGGTCCGAGTGGTTGGTGATGTGCACCGTATAGTTGATGCCATCGCCTCCGGGGTGTGCCACCCACTGGCCGCCGACCATGAACTGGTACTCGGTGGCCTGCCGGAACGAGTCTCCCATGCCGCCGTGGATGCCAGCAATGCCGACGCCGGACCGGACCGCCTCGAGGAGCGGCATCAACTGCTCGCGCTCGATGCTGCCCATGGTCCATTCGGGGACGATGAGGTCCAGCTTCTTGAGCGCCTCGACGTCACGGAAAGAATCGAGACTATCGGAGATCTCCACCTCGAAGCCATTGTCGCGCAGGGCCTTGGCCAGGATATCGGCCACCTGCTTCGGTTCGTGTCCTTGCCAGCCACCCTGTACGATGAGCGCCCTCTTCATGACTCCCCTCCAGTAGATGTCGACAACGACTTGTTGCCTTACGACTGCACAGCCGCCAGGCTCCTTGTACCATGGTTGCGGGGCACCTGTCAACCGCGCTAGGGAGGGCAGGCCGGCGGATCCCTGGCGATGGCTGGCCCTTCAGAAGGGCGCGCGGTGCGGCAGACGGTCGTCTCGCCGGGGCGGGGCGGGCGGCGTTGTGAGTGTGCGGCGGCGGCGCCTTGTGCCATAAGCAAAGTGTGGTACAATCCTACCTATCGATCGGCGCGGGAGGGGCGTGCTGGCCCTCTGCGGACGCTGACAGATTGCGCGAGAGGTGGTCGACCATATGAGCGTTTCGGCGGCAGCCAGCCGTCCAGTGGCCTTTTCAGCGGACCCCCGCATGTACCGGGCGCTCCGCTGGCTGGTCACCTGGATCATGCGCATCCTGTACAACTACCGCGTCACCGGGCAAGAGAACGTCCCGCCGGCGGGCCGGCTCATCGTGGCGGTGAACCATCTGCACCTGTTCGATCCCTTCGCCACGGCGCCAGCGGTGCCCCGCCAGATCACGACGCTGGCCGCCGAGAAATGGCAAAGGCCCGGCATCGTCGGCTGGTTCCTGCGCTCGGCCGGGGTGATCTTCGTACGGCGCGGCGAGGTCGACCGCCAGGCCCTACGTGCCTGCCTGTCGGTGCTCGAGGAGGACAAGGCCCTGGCCATCGCCCCTGAGGGGACGCGCAGCAAGACGCACAGCCTGCAGCGCGCCAAGCCGGGTATCGCCTACCTGGCCACGCGCAGCGATGCGCCAATCCTGCCCGTCACCGTGTGGGGCGTCGAACGGCTGCGGGACTGGAAGCACTTCCGGCGCCCGACCTGCCGCGTCGTGATCGGGCGTCCCTTCCGCCTGCCCAAGACCGACGGCAAGGCCAGCACCGAGGACTTGCAGCGCTATGCCGACCTCGTCATGCTCCGCCTCGGCCGGGAGCTCCCTGAGGAATACCGGGGGGTCTACGCCGAGCGCATTGCCGCGCTCGAGGCGGGCGAGAGCGACGAACTGGCTGCCCTGCGGTAGCCGACCAGGCCCCAGAAGAGGTCCATGCCCTACGACATAGATGTACAAGTCGACCCCGCCCTGCAGCTGGACGTCCCCGTGGCCGACCTGCGGGACATGGCGGCCAACGCCTTGGCCGAGCTGGGCCAGCCGGGCGACGCCGAGATGGCGATCATCGTCACCACGGACGACGGCATCCGCGAGCTGAATCGCGGCTTCCGCGGCATGGACGAGCCCACCGATGTGCTCTCTTTTGCTGCCGCCGAAGGGCCCGAGTTCGTACTGCCCGAAGGACTGCCCCCGTACCTGGGCGATGTGATCATCTCACTGCCCACCGCCCAGCGGCAGGCGGCGGAACGTGGGGGCACTTTGCGTGCCGAGCTGGCCCTGCTCGTTGCCCACGGCTGCCTGCACCTGGTGGGGTACGATCACGCCACGCCCGAGCAGCAGCGCGCCATGTGGGCGGTTCAGGAGAGCATCCTGGCGCGCCTCGGCCTTGCGCCGCCGCGCGACCTTTGAGCGGCCCGCAGCGCCCGCTGGGAGGACTGACTGTGAAGCAACTTCTCTCCGGAAATGAGGCCGTGGCGCGCGGCGCCTGGGAGGCCGAGATCCGCGTGGCTGCGGGCTACCCCGGTACCCCCAGCACTGAGATCCTAGAGACCTTGGCGCCCATGCCCGGCGTCTATGCGGAGTGGTGCCCGAACGAGAAAGTGGCCCTTGACGTGGCCATCGGCGCAGCCTATGCGGGGGCCCGCTCCCTGGCGGTAATGAAGCACGTTGGCCTGAACGTGGCCGCCGATTCGCTCTTTTACGTCGCCGTGACCGGCCTGGAGGCCGGCCTGGTGATCGTGGTGGCCGATGACCCTGGCCTACACAGCTCGCAGGGTGAGCAGGATACCCGGCGCTTCGCCAAGTTCGCCCGGGTGCCCTGCCTCGAACCGTCTGATAGCCAGGAAGCCAAGGAGATGGTTCCCCTGGCCCTGGCCCTCAGCGAGGAGTACGACACCCCCGTGCTCCTGCGGCTGACCACGCGGATCGCCCATTCGCACAGCATCGTCGCGCTGGGGCCGGACCGCTCTGCCACAGCCCCCGACGAGGCCCCCTCCTACCGGGTCGACGCTGCCAAGTACGTCATGGCCCCGGCTAACGCCCGCCGTCGTCGCCCGATCATGGAGGAGCGCGTTCGGCGGCTGGCCGAGCGCGCCGAATCGCTGGACGTGAACCGGCTGGAGTGGCGCGACCGCTCCCTCGGCATCGTCACCAACGGCGCCGCCTACCAGTACGTCCGCGAGGTGCTCCCCGACGCCTCCGTCCTGCGCCTTGGGCTGACCTATCCGCTGCCGGCCGAGATGGTGCGCGAGTTCGCCCGCCAGGTGGACCGGTTGGTGGTGGTGGAGGAGCTGGATCCCGTCATCGAGGAAGAGATCCGTCTACTCGGCATCCCCTGCGAGGGGAAGAGCATCTTTCCGCTGATCGGGGAGCTCAGCCCCGACGCGGTGCGCAGCGCTGCCGCCGTGGCCGGGCTCCTGGCCGCCGAGGCCCTGCCAGAGAGGCTGACGCTGGACCTGCCCGCCCTCCCGCCGCGGCCACCGCTCCTCTGCCCGGGCTGCCCACACCGGGGCATCTTTGCCGTGGCGCGCAAGCTCCGGCTGGTGGTGAACGGAGATATCGGCTGCTACACGTTGGGGTACCTGCCGCCGCTCGGCGCCCTGCACACCACCGGTTGCATGGGGGCCAGCATCGGCCAGGCCCATGGCGTCGGCAAGGCGGGCATCCGCGAGCAGAACGTCGCCATCATTGGGGACTCGACCTTCTTCCACAGCGGCATCCCCGCGCTGCTGAACGTGGCCTACAACCGCTCCAACACTGTCACGATCATCGTGGATAACCGCACCACGGCGATGACGGGGCACCAACCCAACCCTGGCACAGGCATCACCCTGCAGCAGCAGGAAACGGGCGCGGTGGAACTCGAGCCCCTGGTGCGCGCCCTCGGGATCGAGCGAGTGGTCACGGTGGATCCCTACGATTTGGCCGCGGTGGAGGCCGCCCTGAGGGCCAGCCTCACCGCGGGCGAGCCGGCCGTGGTGATCTCGCGGCGCGCCTGTGCGCTCCTGCCTGAGCAGCGCCGCGCCTACCACGCGCTGGCTGTGGATGCCGACAAGTGCCTGGCCTGCGGGGCCTGTCGGCGGCTGGGCTGCCCGGCCCTGGTCAAGTCGGACCTTGTCCACGCCAGGACGGGGCGCCCCAAGACGGCCATCGATCCTCTGCTCTGCACTGGTTGCGGGATCTGCGCCCAGGTGTGCTCGGCGGCCGCCATCGTACGTCCCGTCCTGGAAAGCGAGGAGGTCGTCTGATGGCCGTACAGCGCGGGCAACCCGGGAACCCGGCCACCAACATCCTGCTTACCGGCGTGGGCGGGCAGGGCACCCTGCTCGCTGCCGACATCATCGCCCTGGTGGGCATGGAGCTGGGTCTGGACGTCAAAAAGTCAGAGATTCACGGCATGGCCCAGCGCGGCGGCAGCGTGGTCAGCCAGGTGCGCTGGGGGCCCAAGGTCCACTCGCCCATCATCGGCAGGGGTGAGGCAGATATCATGGTCGCCTTTGAGCGGCTGGAGGGGCTCCGCTACGCGGACCAGCTGCGGCCGGGGGGTGTGCTCCTGGTCAACGACTATCGCATCGCGCCGATCTCGGTGACGGCGGGCGACGACGTGTACCCCAGCGCCGAACAGGAGCGGGCCGCCTACGGCGATCATCTCCGCGTGCGCCTGGTGCCGGCCATGAGGATCGCCCAAGAGCTGGGACAGGTGCGGGTGAGCAACGTCGTATTGTTGGGGGCGCTATCGACGGAGCTGCACGTAGACCCGGCCATCTGGCTGCGGACGATCGCCCGGCGGGTTCCGGAGCGCTACCTGGCACTGAACCAGGCGGCATTCCGCGCCGGCCGCGCCTATGTGGAAGGCTGAACGATGCGCATTGACGCCCGTGCTAACGACCAACTCAGGAGCCTGTCCATCGAGACGGGCGTTCAGGAATATGCCGAGGGCTCGGCGCTGATCTCCTGCGGCAAGACGCGCGTCCTGTGTGCGGCCAGTGTGGAACCCAAGGTGCCGGACTGGCTGGTGGGCCGCGGACGCGGATGGATTACGGGCGAGTATGCCATGTTGCCCCGCGCCACCACCACGCGGCACGCCCGCGAGCGCACGACGCTCTCCGGCAGGACCCAGGAAATCCAGCGACTGATCGGCCGGGCGCTGCGCGCCGCCGTGGACCTCACCGCACTCGGCGAGCGTATGATCACGGTGGATTGCGACGTCATCGTCGCCGACGGCGGCACCCGCACGGCCGCCGTCACCGGCGGCTACGTGGCCTTGGCGCTGGCCCTGGAAGGGCTTGTCCAGAGCGGAGAGGTGCCCCCCGCCGTGTGGGGCTCTCCGGTGGCGGCCGTGAGCGTGGGCCTGGTGGGCGGCGAGGCGCTCCTGGACCTCTGTTACCAGGAGGACGCTCGTGCCGACGTGGACCTCAACGTGGTGATGAACGGGGCGGGCGAGTTCATCGAGGTGCAGGGCACCGCTGAGGGCAGCCCCTTCTCGGAGGCGCGCCTCAGCGAGCTGCTGGCCCTGGCGCGCCGGGGCATCGCCGAACTGCAGGCGGTGCAGCGTCGCGCCCTGAGTACGCAGGGACCATAGACGAACAGGGAGCATTCCGTTGAAACATACCAGAGAAGATGCCTGGAACCTGCTGAACGAATACACCAAGACCCCCAGCCTGCTCAAGCATGCTCTGGCTGTGGAAGCGGCCATGCGCGCCTACGCGCGGCAATATGGCGAGGACGAAGAGCTGTGGGCGGCCACCGGCCTCATCCACGACTTTGACTATGAGCAGCACCCCACGGCCGACGAGCACCCGCTCGCCGGTGTCGCCATCCTCGAGGAGCGCGGCTGGCCCGAGG
>JAAZBY010000110.1 GCA_012513595.1 Chloroflexota bacterium | reverse complement strand
GCCTGGCGCACCTACACCGTGCTCGGCGATGGCGAGATCGACGCCGGCGTCATCTGGGAGGGCGCCCTGGTGGCGGCCAAGTACGGTCTGGACAACCTGGTTGCCATCCTGGACTATAACGGCGTCCAGCAGACGGGCACCACACGCCATGTGCTGCCCACCGAGCCGATCGACCTCAAGTGGCGTGCCTTTGGCTGGCACGTCATCGAAATCCACGGACACAACATGTTCCAGGTGCTCGAGGCGCTGGACCAAGCCGACGAGATGCACGGCCAGCCTACGGTCATCATCGCCCGCACGACCAAGGGCAAGGGCGTGTCATTCATGGAGAACAACCCGCACTGGCACGGGGCGGCCCCCAACGCCCAGCAGTTCGCCGCGGCGCTTGCCGAACTCGAAGCGGAGGTGGACAAGTGGAAGTCCTAGTACGCGAGGCGTTCGGCCCGGCCGTCTCGATGCGCGACGCCTACGGGCGGGCGCTGGTGGCGCTCGGCGCCGCGCGGCCCGAGGTGGTGGTGCTCAGCGCCGACGTGCAGAACTCGGACCGTAGCTACATGTTCGAGGAGGCCTACCCGGACCGCTTCTTCAACGTCGGCATCGCCGAACAGGCGCTGGTCGACGTCGCCGTGGGCCTGGCCAAGGCGGGCAAGGTCCCGATCGCCAACACCTTTGCCTTTCTGTTCACCACGCGGGCGCTCGAGCAGGTGCGCACCCACCTGGCTTACGGCAAGGCTAACGTCAAGATGGCCGGCGCCTACGCGGGCCTGTCTGACTCGTACGATGGCCCCACGCATCACTGCATCACCGATGTGGCCATCCTGCGCAGCCTGCCCAACATGACGGTGGTCGTCCCGGCGGATACCCTGGCCATCGAGCGGTTGCTCCCCCAGGTGGCGGCCTGGCCCGGCCCGGTGTACCTGCGCCTAAGTCGCAACGAGGCCCCGCAAATCTTCACCGACGCCTACCGCCCCGTGATCGGCCAGGGCCTGGTATTGCGCGACGGGGCGGACCTGACCATCGTCTCCTGCGGGATGATGGTGTCGCGCTGCCTGCAGGCCGCGGAGCTCCTGGCGGCCGAGGGGATCGGGGCACGAGTGGTCGAGATGCACACCATCAAGCCGTTGGACGAGGACCTGGTCCGGCGATCGGCCCGCGAGACGGGGGCCATGGTCACCGTCGAGGAGCACAGCGTGATCGGCGGGCTGGGCGGCGCGGTGGCCGAGTGCCTCAGCGAGGTGGGCGGCGTGCCGCTGGTGCGCGTGGGCCTGCAGGATCGCTTTGCCGAGACGGGCCCCTATGAGGCGCTCCTGGACAGGTACGGGCTCGGGGTGGCGGACGTCGTCACGGCGGCGCGAGGGGCGCTGGCGCGCAAGTAACGGGAAAGCAAAAAGCGCCCGACGGGGCGCCTTCCGCTGTGGTGATGAGGCTGAAGATGAGGGCAGCGGCGAGGCCTGGACATCGGGGTCTCGCCGCTTGCTGGACTGCCGCGGGCCACGTTTGGGGGGAACCTAGCCCGTGACCGTCCCTGTTTCACCCTCTTGCCCACAGGATATCCGGTGACGGCGGGCCCTACCATGTAGATACCGGCAAACAGAGACTGCCGGTTCCGGCAGTCCGTCCCGTGCGGCTGCGGCCCGGGCCATGCTAGCGGTTCGGCCCCAGTCCCTCGGACCGCGGGCGGATCAGCCCCCGCTCGATGGCGTGGGCTACCGCCTCAGGCCGCGAGTTGACCCCCAGTTTGTTAAAGATGCTGGTTAGGTGGTAGCGCACGGTGCGCTCTGCCAGGCCCAGGGCGTCGCCCATCTCGCGGTCGGTGTGTCCCTCCATCACCATGCGGAGGACCTCCGTTTCGCGCGGCGTCAGCGTGGCGCTGAGGCGCGCCGCCGAGGTCTTCCGGCGGTTGAGCCGCTCCATGATGGAGCTCGAGAACCAGGATTCCCCTTCTGCCACGGTGCGCACCGCCCGCAACACCGCCTCAGGCGGCTCGTCCTTCAGGACGTATCCATACACCCCGGCATCGACGAGCGCCGTCACGTAGACGTCGTCATCGTAGGCCGTAAGGGCGACCACGCGCGTCTCGGGGCAGTGTTTTTTGAGGTAGACGACCGTCTCCGCGGCGCGCGGCCCCGGCATGCTGACGTCGAGGAGCAGCACATCGGGGCGCAGGGCCAGCGCCTGCCGGCGCGCGTCCTGCGCGTCGGCTGCTTCGCCCACCAGGTCGATGTCCTTCTCCTTGGAGAGCGTCTGGGCGATCCCCGCACGCATCAGCGGATGATCGTCGGCGAGTAACACGCGCACTCTAGCCTTGGGCAAGGTTGGCCTCCCAACGGTGTTCCAGACGGGCGATGATCTCGGTGCCGCTGCCAGGGGCAGAGAGCACCTCGAGGCTCCCCGAGAGCATGCCCATCCGCTCTGACATGCTGACGAGGCCAAAGTGGTTGTCGGCCGCCAACTCTCCCAGCCTGGCGGGCACGGCAAAGCCACAGCCATCATCGCGGACGGAGAGCACCAGGTGGTCCGGTCCGCGCAGCAGCCGGAGGACGATCTCGCTCGCGCCGGCGTGGGCCAGGGCGTTGCGCAGGGCCTCCTGAGCCACGCGGTAGAGGTTGATCTCATACTCGGGCGGCAGGTTCAGGGCGCGATCGTCCAGCTCCAGGACGAGGCGCGGCATGGTCTGGGCGTGTTCGCGCTCCAAACGGTGCGCCAGCCCCACGAGCGCGGCGGCCAGGCCCAGGTCGTCCAGCCCGGCGGGGCGCAGGGAGCCGATGTGTTCGCGCAGCTGTTCGACGACGGCGGAGAGCTCCTCGCGCAGGCTGGCCAGCGTGTTGGCCGCGCTACGGTCGGGGTGGCCGTCCCCGTCTGCGGCCTCGAGGGCGCCGGACACCTCGGCGAGCTGGTAGCGCACGCTGAGGAGCTGCTGGACGGCGCCGTCATGCAGCTCCTGCGCCAGGCGGCGCTGTTCTTGTTCGCCCGCCGTCAGGAGCTGCTGGTGGGCGCGCTCCAGGTCGCGGCGGCTGTCGCGCAGCTCCTCGATCAGCAGCACATTGTGGGCAGCCATGCCCGACTGGTGCGCGATGGTCGACAGAGTGCGCAGGTCCTCCGCGCTGAACCAGTCCTCATCGACTTTCTGGCCGGCGAGCAACAGCCCGTAGAGGCGCCCGCCCGAGGCCAGTGGAATCCACAGGCTGACGCCCGCCAGAGAGAGCAGGGTCTCCTCGTTGGGAGAAAGGGATCCGCCGGCTACGGCCTTGCGGAGCGCATCGGGAAAGGCCGGCTCGTTGAGGGTCAGCAGCTCCGAAGCCAGCGCTCCCGTCAGGGGCAGGGGATCCATCCGCGTGAGATAGCTCATGCCCACCTGCGCGGTGAGGGCCAGCGTGCCAGCGCTCCCCCCGGAGTGGCTGCGCAGGTACAGCGCGATGGCCGTGAGGCCGTAGGCCTGCATCACCTCGTGTACCACCAGCCTCACCAGCGAGCGTTGGTCCAGCGCGACGGAGAGGCCCTCGGCCAGGCGACCGACCACCAGGGCATAGGGCGATGCTCTGCCAAACCAGACCCAGTGGGTGAGCCGCTCGAGAGCCTGGCGGACCGGCGCCAGCAGGGCCACGAGGATCACGCCGAGCAAAATGTTGACCACGGGCAGATCGTGTGGCGCGATCCCCGAGATCCCTTGCACGAGCGCCGTGCCGGCCAGGAAGGCGGCAGCCTGTGTGACGAGCAGCAGGTAATAGACCAGCACCTGCCGGAGGACGCCGGCAGCGCGGCCGTCCGGGCCGAGTACCAGGGCATGCGCGTACATGACGGGCAAGAGCGTCAGCCCCAGCATGGTGATGCCGTACGGCACGCGTACCGGCAGCCCGACCAGGTCGGGAAGGGCCGACAGCAGGGCCATCGGCAGCACCGCGCTGACCAGGCCAAAGGTGGCCACGCGGATCGGCCGGCGCGTGGCGGCCTCGCACCCGCCGCGGCTGGCCCACATCAGGAGGGCCAGGGATGCGGCCACCCCCAGGATGAGCCCAAGGCGCATCAGGGCTTCCCAGAGGGGGTACCAGCGGGCCGCGGCCAGGGGCGCGCCCCGCGCGACGACGGCTGGCACCGAGATCAGCACCGCCAGCGAAAAGAGCACGACGTTGGTGACAAAGATGTGGATGCCACTCGGCTGGCCGAGCAGCCGCACCTGCAGCAGGTAGAGGGCCGGCGGCGCCCAGGCCAGAAGCAGAACGTAGAGCCGCGTGGCGAGGTCGCTGCCGGTGGCGCTGACGATCCCCGCGGCCAACACCCCGGCGAAGAGGAAGAAGGCCAGGGGCGGGTTGGGCGAGCCGGTGGCCACGGACACCACGGCCACCACCCACAGCACCACAGACACCGCCAGGGGCACCGCATCAGCCAGAGACGCGCGGCAGGGGACCGGCGAGCCCTGCCCGCGACACGGGCCGCCCGCCACCACGATGGCTGCCCAGGTGAGCAGGCCCAGCGTCAGCGCGGCATAGACGAACACTACGATCTGTTGCCAGCGCGCAGTGGCTCGCGCCGTCATAGCGGCTGGCCCGCAGTGCTGCCGCCACGCAGCGTGACGGCCAGGGCGCGCTGCTGACGCCGCCCAGCGTCCGGCGCTGGGTCTGGAGGGGTGTGTTGTGCTGTGGCTATCGCCATGGAGGTAGTCCGTGAAGGCGGGCCGGGCTGCAACCGGCTGCGCGGTGAACAGGTGGCCTGCGCTGCTGGCAGGCAGGAAGGACGATGCGGCCGCCCGGGAGCGACGCACCCAGAGTATAGCACATAACGCCCCCGCGCGCCGCGGCCAGTTATGGCCGACGGCGCTGCGCGGTAGCCATACCGCGGCGCTGCCGAACGCGGCGCTTGCCCTGCGTTGGCCCTCTGTTCTATACTGGCAGAAGCACCGGTCGGGGGCTCAAGCGGCTTGCCCTGCGGTGCCGGCGTCCCTGGATACTCCCCGAAAACGCGATTCTGGACACTACAAAGGGAGTTGGTCACGGTGAACCACCCAACACGTTCCATGGTTGTGGACGATGAAAGGGGCGTTCGCTTCTTTCTAGAAGAGACGCTCCGCCGCGAGGGGCACCAGGTTACCTCCGTGGCGAGCGGCGAGGAAGCCCTCGAGCAGCTGCGTGAGACGCCGTTTGACCTTGTCATGCTCGACCTCAAGCTGGGAGGGCGCACCGACGGGTTGCGGGTGCTGGAGGCGATCCGCTGGCGCTGGCCAGAGGCGGTGGTGATCATTCTGACGGCCCACGGCTCGCTGGATTCGGCGCTGACGGCTATCCGCGAGGGGGTGGACGGCTACCTCCTCAAGCCGGTAGACCCCGCCGAAGTGCGCCACGCCGTCAACGAGGCGATGGAGAGGCGTCGCCTGCTGGCCCGTTCGCACCAGAGCCAGGAGACACACGAGCCCCTGGAGGCCGGCCCGTTTCGCATCGACCTGGCCAAACACGTCATCACGCTGGACGGGTCGGCGCTGGACCTCACCCCCCAGGAGTGGGCCCTGATGGTGCACATGATTCAGAACCGCCAGAAGGTGCTCAGCCCGGAGGAGCTTGTCCGCGTGGTGCGTGACTATGAGCCGGACAGCCTCCACGAGGCGAGGCAGATCATCAAGTGGTACGTCCATCGTCTGCGGCGCAAGGTGGAGCCCCGGCCAGACAAGCCCCGCTACATCCTGAACGTCCGCGGCGTTGGCTACACGTTTGGTGGGTAGGTAGCGTGCGGGTGGGCGCCCAACCTTTCTCCAACCTGGTGCAACTTGCCCCAACAATCGCCCCAACCCGATCCGTCAGGTTATCACCACAGGCCATGCTAAGATGACGCTAACATGTGGCGGGGCGCATGCTCCGATCCATACCGGGAATACCGCCGGCCAGTCCGTAGGGCCTGCTGGCAGTGACGGGGGACCACGCGCGTCGCTGGCCCCGGCCGCTAGGCTCTGCTGTGGGGTGTCGGCCTGATGCCAATGAGAAAGCGAATCCTCGTTGTCGACGATGACCGAGTGGTGCTGCTAGTGCTTGGCGATGCACTGCGCAGGCTGGGCGACGACTGCGAGGTGATCACGGCGAGCGACGCCCACGAGGCGCTCGATGCCCTTCGCGGGGGACCGTTTGACGCCATGGTCACTGATCTCTCCCTACCGGGTATCACCGGCGTAGCCCTGACCGAGAGCGCCCGACGCCTCCGCGATGGGATGCCGATCCTGTGGATCACCGCCTACGGGTGCGACAACGTCTGCCACGAGGGGGCCGATCTGGGCGTCTTTTGCTGCCTGGACAAGCCCGTCGAGGTCAGCCAGATCCGCGAGGCAGTACGGGCGGCGCTCGAGGCACCCGTTTGCTGACGTTGCCCCCGCAGGACGGTAGGTTCAGCCCATCCGGGTGGGCATAAGTGGGGCGCGGCGCGGGCCGCTGCATCGTGAGTTGTGCCGTTCTTATAGATAGAGCGACAGGAGCAGACCGTGGCTGACATCGAACGCACCGCCACAGCAGTGTGGACCGGCGACCTGCGCAGAGGCAAAGGGAGCGTGCGCAGCGCGAGTGGGGCCCTGCAAGACGCCCCCTACACCTTTGCCACCCGCTTCCAGTCGGCGCCAGGCACAAACCCTGAGGAGCTGCTGGCCGCCGCCCAGGCGGCCTGCTACAGCATGGCCTTTGCGCACCTGCTGGCCTCTCGCGGGCACGTTCCGGAGGAGGTGGCTACCGAAGCCATCTGCCACGTGACGCCCGTATCCGGCGGCTACCGCATTACCAGGATGCGCCTGCACGCGCGGGTGCGCGTCTCTGGGTTGGATGGCGACGCCCTCAGCGCCCTGGCCCACGAGGCCGAGCAAAGCTGCCCGGTGGCCAATGCCCTCCGCCCTGGCATGCAGATCGACGTGGAGGCCTCGCTCGCGTAGCAGGGCCATCCTGTTTCCACGGCCATCCTTCCCCGCTAACCCCTCGGCCGTCTACAATCCTTGATGTTCGTCCGTGTACCGTCCTGACGTGTGTCTTCCAGAGTGGCGCGCGCGATCCTCTCGCGGCGCGCCGCTCCTGTGCTATGGAGAGAGGTAGTGATGCGACCGATCGTAAACCGCGGCGTCTGCATCGGGGCGGCCAACTGCGTGGCGATCGCCCCGCAGGTCTTTGAGCTGGACAACCAGGGCCTCTCCCGCGTGAAGGACGCCGGCCTGGCAGATGACGCCGTTCTCCGCGCCGCGGCCGAGGAGTGCCCGGTGCAGGCGATCACCCTCGTGGACGACGCCGGCAAGCAGGTCTACCCGTAGGGCGCGGGGGAGCCGCGCGCCCATATCAGCACGCCAAGGAGGTGGCAACATGCCGACGAACCAGCTGACCTTCCGGATCGGAGGGCAGGCCGGCCAGGGAGTCGAGTCGGGCGGGGCCGGGTTTGCCAAGGCGCTGGCCCGCGGCGGGCTGCACGTCTTTGGCCTGCCCGACTATATGTCCCGGGTGCGGGGCGGGCACAACTTTTACAGCGTGCGCGTCGCCGAGGAGCCGGTACTGGGTCTGCCGGCCGACGTTCATCTGCTCCTGGCCCTTGATGCCGCCACCGTCGCCCAGCACTATGAGGAGATCGTCCCCGGCGGGGGGATCATCTACGACGAGGCGATCTCCGTGGAGGCGGAGCGGCTGCGCGAGCGCGGCGTGCGGGCCTTCCCCGTGCCGTTGGTGCAGATCGCCCGCGAAGTGGGCAACGAGATCATGGCCAACACCGGGGCGCTGGCCGCGGCGGCGGGGGTCGTCTCGTACGACCTGGAGATGATCCAGAGCGTCGTGCGCGACAACTTTGGTCGCAAGGGCGCCCGGGTTGTGGAGGCCAACCTCGAGGTGGCGCGGCGCACTTACGACTATGCGCACGAGCGCTACGCCGAGGGCTTTCCGCACCGGGTGACGGCCATTCCCGGGGCGCCGCGCCGCATGGTGATCTCGGGCACGCAGGCCTTTTGCCTGGGCGCCGTGATGGGCGGGTGCCGCTTCGTGGCGGCCTACCCGATGACGCCGTCCACCGGCGTGATCGAGTGGATGGCGGGCCACGGGGAGAGGTACGGCGTGCTGGCCAAGCACGTCGAGGACGAGATTGCGGCCATCTGTACGGCCATCGGCGCCAACCATGCCGGTGTGCGCGGGATGGCCTCGACCTCTGGCGGCGGGTTCTCTCTCATGGTGGAGGCCTTTGGCCTGGCCGGCATGACCGAGACGCCCCTGGTGATCTATGAGGCGCAGCGCCCAGGCCCCGCCACCGGCATGCCCACGCGCACCGAGCAGGCCGATCTGCTCTTCCTGCTGCACGCCGCGCAGGGCGAGTTCCCGCGCCTGATCGTGGCACCGGGCACCGTCGAGGACATGTTCCACGCCGGCTGGCGGGCCTTCAACCTGGCGGAAAAGTACCAGACGCCCGTCGTCGTCCTGGCGGATGAGCTGATCGCCAACTCGGTGCGCACGGTGGAACGGTCCGAGCTCGGCTTCGAGGGCGTGCGCATCGACCGCGGCCTGACGCTGACTGACGCCGACCTGGAAGCCCTCGAGGAGCCTTACCTGCGTTACCGGGTGACCGAGACAGGCATCTCGCCGCGGGCCATCCCGGGGCACCCCAAGGGCGTGTTCCAGGCCTGCAGCGACGAGCACGACGAGGCCGGCCATTTTGACGATGAGAATGCCGAGAACCGCGTGCGCATGGTGGCCAAGCGGATGCGCAAAGAGCAGGCCGCCCTCGCCGACATGCGCCTGCCAACGCGCTACGGCCCGGCCGATGCCGACCTCACCCTGGTCTGCTGGGGCTCCACCTACGGGGCAGCCTATGAGGCCGTCAACCTGCTGAATGCCGATGGCGGCTCCAGGGCGGCCATGCTTCACTTTTCGGACCTGTGGCCCCTCGCGGAGGAGCGCGTCCGGCCGCTCCTCGAGAAGGAAAAGAGGCTGGTCGGCGTCGAGAGCAACTATACGGGCCAGCTGGCCCTGCTCTTGCGGGCGCACACCGGCGTGCACATTCCAGAGCGGATCCTGCGCTACGATGGCCGGCCGATCACCAGCCAGTACATCCTGGACCACCTCAAGTAGGAGGGCAGACCCATGGTGGACTATAAGGACTACGCGAACCAGATCACCCCGGCCTGGTGCCCGGGCTGCGGGAACTGGGCGATCCGCACCGCCGTGCCGCGCGCCCTGGCGCAGGCGGGGCTGGCGCCCCACGAGGTGCTGATCGTATCGGGCATCGGCCAGGCCAGCAAGCTGCCCGATTACCTCCACGTCAACAGCCTGACGACCTTGCACGGCCGGCCCATCGCCGTGGCCCAGGGCGCACACCTGGCCAATCACGATCTCAAGGTCATCGTGCACGCCGGGGACGGCGACACCTTTGGCCTGGGGGGCAACCACTACATCCACATGATGCGCCGCAACGCCGACGTGACCGTCATGGTGCACAATAATCTAATCTACGGGCTGACCAAGGGGCAGTACTCACCCACCAGCCCGTACGGCTTCCAGACCAAGACGTCGCCGCCCCCCAGCGGCGCGCTGGAACGCCCGGTCAACCCGCTGGCACTGGCGCTGACGATGGAGGCCACCTTTGTGGCGCGGACCTTTGCCGGCGACCCACGGCACATGATCGAGATGATGGTGGCGGCGATCCGCCACCGTGGCGCCGCCGTGCTGGACATTCTGCAGCCCTGCGTGGTGTTCAACCCGCAGT
>JAAZBY010000109.1 GCA_012513595.1 Chloroflexota bacterium | reverse complement strand
GCCCTCAGCTGGCCGGGATGCGCCGCCAGGATGCCCGCCAACATCTCATCCACAGACTCCGCGGGCTTGTTGATGATCTTTTTCACCTGATAGCTCCTCTCGCCGTCCGGCCACTGCACACAGGGATCGCGGGTAGCGCTGCTGCCGGCTGCAAGATAGCACGCCCGGCCAGGCGCCGTCAACGATGGGCGGCCCCGCAGCGCACACCCATCGGCTGGACAGCACCGCTCAAGTCGCCCATAATGCCGGCATCTCTCGGCTGCCGCTGGCGACTGTGCCATGGGCAGCAGCACCGCCAACCCGATATCAAGGAGGATACCATGACCACGTTCGGCGTCATCGTTGGCAACCGCGGGTTCTTCCCTGCGGAGCTCGCGGAGAGCGGGCGCAAGACGATCCTTCAGGTGCTCGCGCAGCAGGGCTACGGCGCGGTCTGCCTTACCCCGGCGGACACTCAGTACGGCTCGGTCGTGACCTATGAGGACTCTAAGAAGTGCGCCGCGCTCTTCAAGGCGCACGCCGACGAGATCGACGGCATCCTCGTCACCCTGCCCAACTTTGGCGAAGAGCGCGGCATCGCCGACGCGATCCGCCTGGCCGGCCTGGACGTGCCCGTCTTGGTGCAGGCCTTCCCTGACTCGCTCGATGCCATGTCGATCGCGACCCGGCGCGACTCGTTCTGCGGCAAGATGTCGACCTGCAACAACCTTACCCAGTACGGCATCCCGTACTCCCTCACCCGCCTGCACACGGTCGATCCGGAGTCCGACTCGTTCCGCGAGGACCTGGCGCGCTTTGCCGCCGTGTGCCGCGTGGTAAACGGGCTCCGCAAGGCACGATTTGGCCAGATCGGGGCACGCCCCGCCGCCTTTATCACCGTGCGCTATTCGGAAAAGATCCTGGAGAGGGCCGGCATCTCGATCGAAACCCTCGACCTCTCGGAGGTCTTTGGCCGCGCCGCGCTCCTGGCCGATGACGACCCCGCCGTCAAGGACCGCCTGGCGGGTATCAAGGGCTACCTGGATACGGCCGGCACGCCGAGCGACGCGGTGCTCAAGATGGCCAAGCTGGCCGTCGTGTTCGATGCCTTCATCGCCGACCATGAGTTGGACGGCACCGCCGTGCAGTGCTGGACGTCGATAGAGGAGTTCTATGGCGTGGTGCCGTGTACGGTGATGTCCATGCTTTCCAACCAGCTCAAGCCGTCGGCCTGTGAGACCGACGTCACCGGGCTGATCGGCATGTACGCCATGGCCCTGGCCTCCGGCCGCCCGAGCGCCCTGCTCGACTGGAACAACAACTATGGGGACGACCCCGACAAGGCCGTGGTGTTCCACTGCAGCAACCTGCCGCAGGACCTCTTTGGCGGGCAGGCCAAGATGGACTACCAGGCGATCATCGCCGGCAGCGTGGGCAAGGAGAACGCCTACGGCACCCTGGTCGGCAAGATCAAGCCGACCGCCCTGACCTACTGCCGGGTGGCCACCGACGACGAGTACGGCACCATTCGCGCCTACCTCGGCGAGGCCGAGATCACCGACGACAAGGTGGATACCTTTGGCGGCTACGGGGTGATCAAGGTGCCCGAGTTCCAGAACTTGCTGGCCTACATCTGTGAGAACGGCTTCGAACACCACGTCGCCGTCAACCCCGGCCGCGTGGCCGACGCCCTTGAGGAAGCGTTCGACAAGTACCTCGGCTGGGACGTCTACCACCACGGCGGCTGAGCGTAACCGCTCCCCCGGAAAAGCAAAAGAGCCACCCTCGCAGGAGGGTGGCTCTTTTCGTTACCGAGCAACGCCGCGGCGTATGCGCTGTTACAGGTTGAAGAAGGCAACCTTGGCAAGCACCGTGCCAAAGATGGTCGCCACCAGCGACATCACCGTGATCAGCGTGTTCAGCGAGGGGCCAGCGGTGTCCTTGAAGGGGTCGCCGACCGTATCGCCAACCACGGCAGCCTTGTGGGCCTCGGAGCCCTTGCCGCCCATGGCGCCGTCTTCGATGTACTTCTTGGCGTTGTCCCACAGGCCACCAGCGTTGGCCATCAGCAGGCCAAAGATGATGCCGGTGATAATGGAGCCGGCCAGGAAGCCACCCAGGGCCGCCACGCCCAGGAACAGCCCAACCACGATCGGCGTGACCAGGGCCAGCACGGCCGGGAGGATCAGTTCCTTGAGCGCACCGCGCGCGGCGATGTCCACGCACAGGCGGCTGTCGGGCTCAGCCTTGCCTTCCAAGAGGCCAGGGATCTCGCGGAACTGACGGCGGATCTCCTCCACCATGAGGTCAGCGTTGCGGCCCACGGCCAGCATAAGCAAGGCAGAGAACAGCGGGGGCATCGTAGCGCCAAGGAAGACGCCCACGATGACACCGGGGCTCAACAGGTCGAGGCTGCGCAGGTCCACCGACTCGGCATACGCCGAGAAGAGGGCCAGAACCGTCAGCGCAGCAGCGCCGATGGCAAAGCCCTTGGTGATAGCCTTGGCCGTGTTGCCAGCGGCGTCCAGCCGGTCACAGACGGCGATGGTCTCCTCATCCTCGTGGCCAGCCTCGGCACAGCCCTTGGCGTTGTCCACGATGGGGCCATACGCATCCGCAGACATGATCATGCCGGTGATGGCCAGCATACCGACCGCGGCCATCGACACGCCGTACGTCCCCGGGATGCCCATGTTGATCGCCAGGGTCCAGGCAGCGATCATGGCGATGCAAATGCCCAGGATGGAGGGGACGATGCTCAGAAGACCGTACGAGAAGCCCTGGATGATCACGATCGCGGGACCGCTGGTCGCGGCGCCGGCCGTGCTCTGGACAGCCTTCTGGTCGATATCGGTGAAGGCGTCAGAGGTAAAGCCGATCACGATGCCGGCCAAGAGCCCAGCGATCGTGGGCCAGATGATCCCCCACGGGTTCTCCAGGCCCATCGCGTAGACGACGCCAACCGTCATGACCATAAAGACGCCGGTGGTAGCCAGCGTGCCCGTGTTCAGGGCCTTGCCCGGGTCGCTCTCCTCCCCGGTACGCACGAACAGCATGCCAACGAGCGAGGCGATGATACCCGCGGCGCTCAGGACGAGCGGAAGGACGATGTAGCGGGGATCGCCGGCAAAGAGCACGTTACCCAGGATCATCACCGCGACCACGCTGGCCACGTACGAGTCGAGGATGTCAGCACCCATGCCAGCCACGTCGCCCACGTTGTCGCCCACGTTGTCGGCGATCACGGCGGGGTTGCGGGGGTCGTCCTCATCGAGGCCGAGCTCCACCTTGCCCACCAGGTCAGCGCCGATGTCGGCCGTCTTGGTGTAGATGCCGCCGCCCGCCTTGGCCAACAGGGCCATGTTGCTGGCGCCAAAGCTAAAGCCCAGCACCACGTTGGCGTCGCGGAAGATCATGTAGAGGACGGTCATACCGATGAGGGAGAACCCCACCACCGAAAGACCCATCACTGCGCCGGCGTTAAAGCCGACCGGGAAGGCCTTGATCAGGCCGGTCCGTGCCGCCCAGGCCACGCGGGCGTTGGCGCGGGTGGCGATGTACATCCCTGCGTAGGCTGCCGCTGCGGAGAAGAGCGAGCCCATGATGAACGCGATTGCCGTCTGCCAGCCGAGGGCGATGTACACGATGATGCCGATCACCGCGGCGAGCAGGCCCAGAGCCCGGAAAAGGCGGTTCAGGTAGGCGGACGCACCCACCTGGATGGCCCGCGAGAACGCCTGCATCTTCGGGTTCTCGTTCTCCTGCGCCATCACCCACCGATAGAGGTAGGCGGCCACCCCCATCGATGCAAACCCGGCGATGAGCGCCACTACTTCCCAGATGTCAATCTGCATATTCGCCTCCTGAGGCTATATGAAACCGAGATGGAGGCGCCACGCCCAACGCGGGGACAAACCTCCTGAGCCCACACACCCTGTAGCCAAGGCCCCGAGGCGACTGTGCCGAGGGGAGGCACATTGGCAGACGGCGCTCAGCCGGCACCAAAGCGCGGCCCTCTCAGGAGCCGCGACACAAGAATGGAGCGCGCCCGGCCGATGGACGCGCCTGTGCCAAAGCCGACCGGGTGCAATGATACCCTGCCTCGCGCACACTGTCAAACGGCCCACCCGGCCCGGGGGCCACGCCCCGCGGCGAGGTTCCTGCCGTTGACGCCCCTCCAGGGCCACGATATACTCCCCAACGGTGCGGAATGCCCCGCACGCCACCCGGAGATGCCCGCCGATGAGCCGGTCGTTCCTGAAAGCCCTCCTTGGTGCTGCCTGCGCAGCGATCCTGGCCGCCTGCGTGGCGACGCCCAATGCCGCCGCCCCGCTGCCCCCCTCCCTGCAGACTCCCGATCCCTCCGGTCCGCAGGCCGGCGCCAACCCCGACCTGCCCGACCCAGCCGGCCTCGCAGCGCTGCCCACGGCGGTCCCTGTGGCCGTAGATCCGTCTCAGCGGGGCCCTGCGGTGGCAGGGCTGGCGCCCGACCTTGTGGCGACCGTCAACGACGTGCCCATCACCAGGGCCGCCTATGAGGCGCAGGTGGCGCAGGCCCAGGCTTACTTTGTACAGCAGCCCGGGTTTGACCCGTTCGACGAGGCGGGCAGGCAAGCCCTGCTGCGCTTCCGACAGAACTACCTGGAGGTCATGATCGACCAGGCCCTCATCGCGCAGACAGCCACCGAGCTCGGTGTGGAGATCGATCCCGCCACGGTGGAGGAAGACTACGCTCTCATGCGCGGCGATGACCACGACGCCTTTGCAGAATGGCTCCAGACCAGCGGGCTCACGCCTGACGCCCTCCGGGCCCAGCTTCGCGCAGACTTGACCACCCGTGCCGTGCGCGATGCGGTGACGGCCTCCACGCCCCGCCTTCAGCCGCAGGTCCGCGTCAGCCATATCCTGCTGGAGAACCAGTCCGCCGCGAATGAGGCCGCTCGGCGGCTGAGCGCCGGCGAAACCTTTGGCGACGTGGCCCGCTCCCTCTCGGCGGACCTGTCCACCCGAGACAGCGGCGGAGACCTCGGCTACCTGCCCAGGGGCGTCATGCCGCCCGCCTTTGACGAGGCCGCCTTCTCTCTGGCCGCCGGCAAGTGGAGCGACATCATCGAGAGCGAGATAGGCCTGCAGATCGTGCTGGTCACCGAGGCCGCCGAGGAGCGCCCAGTGCCAGATCGCTATTGGCCCGCTGTGCAGCAGCACGCCTTTGCCGAGTGGCTGCAGGGGCAGCGCGAGGCCGCCTCCATCCTGCGCGCCGACCTGGGGGCGGGCGGCTGAGGCTCAGTGTCGATGCCTGGCCGGCAGTCTAGGAGGCCTCCCATGTCTCGATCGCTGCGCCGTCATGCCCTGGTTGTGGCCCTGCTGGTTGCGGTGGGTATGACGGCCTGCGGCCGTCAGGCTCCCTCTACGTCCCCCGAGGCGCTCGTCAGCGAGGCGAGCACACTCCTGGACCAGAACAAGGCCCAGGAGGCCCTCGACCTCCTGAACAAAGCCCTGGCCCGGGCAGACTCTGCAAAAGGACGCTACCTGCTCGGCAACGCCTACAGCGAGCTGGAGCGCTTTGAGGAGGCGCAGGCAGCCTACCTGAAGGCCCTCGAGCTGGACCCCGCCTATGCCGACGCTCGCAGTAACCTGGCCGTCGCCTACTATATGCTCGGGCGCCCGGCGGAAGCGGAAGAGACCATCCGCCAGGTCCTCAGCGAGCACCCGCAGGACGCCGACCTGCACTATAACCTGGGCACTGTGCTGGCCGCCCAGGGGCGTACTGCGGAGGCCGAAGCGGCTTTCCTCGAAGCCCGGCGCCTGGACGACTCACTCCCCCAGGTGTACCTCGGCCTGGGGGTGCTCTACCGCGACATGGGCCGCCCTGAGGAAGCCATGGCCTCCCTGCGCCGGTACCTCGAACTGTCAGACGACGCCACCTGGCGGGCCGAGGCCGAGCGCATTCTGAACGAACTGGAGACGATCAGTGGATCCAAATGACAGCGCGTCTCGCCTACCGACGGCCCGCCTGGCCGCCGCAGAGCTGGCTCTGCCCGGCCTGACCATGCGCTGGGGCGAGCGCACCTATGTGATGGGCATCCTAAACGTGACGCCCGACTCGTTCTCCGGCGACGGCGTTCTGGCCGCCGCCGGGGCAGACCAGGCCGCCGAGGCGGCCGTGCAGCGCGGGCTCGCTATGCTCGCCGACGGCGCCGACATACTGGACGTCGGCGGGGAGTCCACGCGCCCCGGCTCCCGCCCGGTGGACGCCGAAACCGAGCAGCAGCGCGTGGTGCCGGTAGTGCGCGCGCTGCGCCGCGCAACGAACGCCCCCATCTCGGTGGACACCTACCGCGCCTCGGTGGCCCGCGCCGCCCTGGACGCCGGCGCCGACCTGATCAACGACGTTTGGGGGCTGGCCATGGACCCCGCGTTGGCACCGTTGCTGGCCGAGCGAGGCGCCCCGGTCGTGATCATGCACAACCGCTCCAAGCCCAAAGACGCCGCCCAGCAGGAGCGTCTCGGCGGGCGCTACATCGGCGTGCAATACGACAACCTGCTGGCGGACGTGTCCAGCGAACTGGCGGGGCTGGTCGAACATGCCCTGCAGAGCGGCGTCTCTCCCGAGCGGATCATCCTGGATCCTGGCATCGGCTTTGGCAAGACGGTCTCGCAGAACCTCTACCTGCTGAACCACACCGATACGCTGCTGGGTCTGGGCTTCCCGATCCTGGTCGGCACCTCGCGCAAGTCGTTCATCGGCTACACGCTGGACGCGCCCCCGGAGGACCGCCTGGAAGGCACCGCTGCCACGGTGGCCCTGGCCATCGCCCGCGGGGCGCACATCGTGCGCGTGCACGACGTACGGGCCATGGCCCGCGTGGCCCGCATGACCGACGCGATCCTGAGGGCCACGCCCTGATGGCGCGCGTCTACCTGGGCCTAGGGGCCAACCTCGGCGACCGAGCCGCCAACATCCACGCCGCCCTGAGCGCCCTGGAGCGGCGTGGCCTGCGCGTCAAGGCGGTCTCGCCCCTCTATGAGACGGAACCGTGGGGGCTAGAGGATCAGCCACGCTTCCTCAACGGAGCCTGCCGCGTCTGTACGGGCCTGTCGCCGGCCAACCTCCTCCGTGCGCTCAAAGCGATCGAGAATAGCATGGGGCGCGTGGCCACCGTTCGGTATGGCCCGCGCCCCATCGATCTCGATATTCTGCTCTACGATGACCTGCTGCTGGCCAGCCCGGACCTCACCATCCCCCACGACGGGATGTTGCAGAGGTCCAGCGTCCTGGTTCCCCTGGCCGACATTGCCGCTGACGTCGTCCACCCGGCGACCAGGCGCACCGTGAGGGAACACCTCGCTGCGCTCGGCCCGCTGGCCGGCCTGGCGCCCTATCCCCCGGGGCTGCCCGGCTAGTTCTCGCTGGTACTGGTCTCAAAGAGCCGCTCAAAGATGAGGCGCGAGCGGCTCAGTTCCTCCTCCGCCTGGGCTGAATGGCCGCGCTCTTCGAGCAGCTTGCTGAGCTCCTCGTGCGTCTCAGCGATGTTCAGCTGGTCGCCGTGCTCCTGGTACACGGAGAGCGCCTCGCGCAGGTAACGCTCAGCCACCTGCCAACGCCCTTCGCGGATGGCCACCCCGGCATAGACGCGGTCTACGTCGGCAATGCCCAGGTCGAAGCCCAGCCGAGCAAAGCGCCGCGCCGCCAGAGTGCAGTTCTCCCGCGCGGTGGAAACGTCCCCTTGGGCCAGCGACGTCTCGGCTATGTGCAGGTACAGGAGGCCCCGCTCGCGGACGTCGCCCGTCCGGCCCAGGCGGTCGAGCGCTTCGCGATAGCAGGCCAGCGCCCTGTCGTACTGCGCGAGGCTGTGGTATGAGAAGCCCAGATTGCTCAGCCCGCGCGCCACGTCCAGCGGCTTGTCCAGCCGGTCAAAGGTATCGATGCTCTCGCGGTACAGGTCGATGGCCTGCTCCGGGCGCCCCCTGGCGTTGTACATGATGGCCAGGTTCCCGAGAATGCGCGCCCGCTGCACCTCGTGCCCGTGCTCAGTGGCGATGGCCAGGGCAGCCCGGAGTCGGGCGACCGCGCCGTGCCAGTCTCCCTGCTCAAAGGCAAAAAAGCCGGTGGAGAGCAGCGCGTCAGCTCGCCCCTCGTGGTACCCGGCCGACTCGGCCAGGGCCAGGCTGCGCTCCCCCAACTGGATGGCTCCCGCCCAGTCACCTCCGCGGCCGTGCATCCCGCTGAGCGCCAGGACAATGATCGACTGCATCCGCTGGTCGCTCTGCGCCTGGCTGATGTCGAGCGCCGCTTTGAAGGCTGCCTCCGCCTCCTCGAGCCGGCCGAGCATGGCGAGCAGCCTGCCAAGTCGGTGTTGCAGTTCCATCTCCGGGCTGCCGCCGCCACCGAGGCGGTCGCCCGGGGCCAGGAAGGCCACCGCGGCACTCAGGTACCCCGCCGCCTCCGCTGCCGCCAGCGCTTTCTCGGCCTTGTCGGCCGCAATGACTGCATAGCGGAAGCCGCGGGGCCGGTCACCAGCGGCCACAAAATGCCTGGCCAGGTCGTATACGGCCGCGCCGGGGCGCCCTTCGCACTGCGCTTCGAGCGCCTCGCCAACCGTGAGGTGGCACTCGCGGCGCAAGGCCTCAGGCAGTGCCTCGTACAGCACCTCGCGCACCTTGGCGTGCGAGAACTGGAAACCGCTGGGGTCGGCGTCCAGCAGCCCGTAGCGCTGCTCCAGAGCGAAGAGCCGCTTCATCACACCCAAACGGGTGCCGCCGACGACGGCCGTCAGCACGTCTACGTTCAGCCGCTGGCCGATGACGGCCGCCCAGTCGAGCAGGTCGCGGTCTTCCGGCGTAGCCTGCTCCACCCGCCGCATGACGACGTCGTACACACTGCTGGGAATATCGATCTCGGCGACGCCGGCGTGCAGCTCCCAGTGGTCATCGACGCGTTCCAGCGCCCCCTGCTCCTGAAGGAGGGCGATCGTCTCGAGCAGGAAAAAGGGGTTCCCGTCTGACTCGCGGTGCAGTAGCTCCACAAAGTCGGGGTCGACGCTGGCCACGTGCAGCGCGTTCGCCGCGAGGAGGCCGACGTCGTCGCTGCCCATCGGCTTGAGCTCGATCTGCACGTACAGCTTCTCGCGCCCCATGCGCTGCAACGTCTCACGCAGGGGGTGCCGGTCGCCGCTGGCCCCGGGCAGAAGCTCCTCGGGCCGGTAGATGCCCACCAAGAGCGTCCGCGTGCCGCGCAGAGCACGAGCCAGATAGTGGAAGAGCTGCAGCGTCGTCTGGCTGGCCCACTGCAGGTCGTCCATCACCAGCACGAGCGGCCGCCGACGAGACGCCAGCGTGAAGAGCTGCGTGATCAGTTCGAAGGCCTGATTCTGTCCATCGAGGAGTGACACCTGCTGCAGCCAGTTGGCGTCATCAGTCGAGGTGCCCGCGCTGTCGATGCGCAGGACGCGCTCCACCTCGCGCAGCGCCGCACTCACTTCGTCCTCGGGAGCCTCGCTGCCCTCCTGATCGAGAGCCGGCCAACACTCGCGAAGAGTGCGCAGCATATCGACCAGGACCGCGTAGGGGTTGGGGGCATCGCCGTAGAGGCAGTCACCCGCCAGGAACAGGGCTCCCACGTCGGCGCCCAGGCGGCGCAGCTCGTTGGCCAGGCGGGTCTTGCCAGTGCCCGCTTCGCCGCTAATGAGGACCGTCCGCCCCAGCCCCGACACGGCCCTGTCCAGCCCATCGTGCAGGGCGTCCAGCTCCTCTTCGCGCCCCACCAGGGGCATGCCGCGCTCGCGCGGCGCCTGGACGAGGGCCTCGGTATCGATCGGCTGGGAGATCGAATCGACGCGCGGATCGTACCGCTCTACTGTCTCCAGAGCCAGGAGCGTCTCGGCAGCATCGCCAAAGCGCCGCGAGGCGTCCTTCTGCAGCAACCGGTCGACCAGCCCGTCGAGCAGCGGCGGCAGGGAGGGGCTTACGTCCCGCAGGCGGGGAGCCGGCTCGTTCAGGATCTTGTAGATGATGCTGACGGCTGACGGCCAGGTAAAGGGGGGCAGCCCGGTGACCATCTCGTACAGCACCGCGCCCAGCGAATACAGGTCGCTGCGGGCGTCCACGCGCTTGCCCACGGCCTGCTCTGGCGAGAGGTAGTACACCGTGCCCATGACGGTGCCCGTCCGCGTCATGGCCGACACGTCCGAGACGTGCGCCAGGCCAAAGTCCATCAGCCTGGCGGTTCCCTCGTCGTCGAGCATGATGTTCCCGGGCTTGAGGTCGCGATGGATCACCCCGGCTGCGTGGGCATGCGCCAGGGCCTGGGCCACCTGGGCAGCCAGCCGCACGGCCTGGTGCCACTCCAGCGGTCCGCGCTGTAGGCGTTCTTTCAGGCTCCCGCCGCGTACCAACTCCATGGCCAAGTAGCGTTGACCGTTGGCCACGCCGGCGTCGAAAGTCTTGACGATGTGCGGGTGATCCAGCCGCGCCAGCGCCTTCGCCTCTCGCGCAAAGCGCAACACCATCGCCGGGTCGGCACGGTCCGAAAGGAGCTTGAGCGCCACCTCACGGCCGCCAACCACGTCATGTGCCCGATAGACCTCGGCAGCGCCGCCGATCCCGAGCAGTTCGAGGATCTCATAGTGAGCGATGGTTCGCCCGATGATGGATTCCATGGCGAAGCGGGTTGTCCTTACCAAGCCCTGTTAGGCGGGCAACAGCGATCTAGCCGACGAGCTCCAGGGGCAGCGACACGGTGAAGGTCGTCCCGCGACCCTCTTGAGACTCGACGCTGATCTTGCCACGGTGGCCTTCTACGATGCTCCTGGTCACCGCCAACCCCAGGCCGATGCCGTTCTCCTTCGTGGTAAAGAACGGCTCAAACAGCCTACGGAGGTTTTCGGGGGCGATGCCCACGCCCGTGTCAGAGACCTGCATGGTGGCGAAAAAGCCATCGCGCCGCGAAGAGACGCGCAATACGCCTCCCTCGCGCATGGCCTGCACGGCGTTGGAGATCAGGTTCACAAATACCTGCTGCACCTGGTCAGCATCGGCCCGTATGGTATCGAGAGTAGGATCTAGGTCAACCTGTACGGTGATCGACTCGGCGCGCGGGATGCGCATGATGGTTTCCTGCAACAGGGCGTTGATGGCCACATCGGCCAGCGTGCGCGGCCGATTGCGTGAGAAAAAGAGCAGGTCGTTGATAATCTTGCCCTGTCGGTCGATCTCCGCGTCCAGCTTCCCGACCTGGCGACGCACCACTTCGGCCGGAGCGGGGCTGCCCGTCGCCACGAGCCGGTCGAGAAAGAACAGCGCGCTGCGCATCACCATCAGCGGGTTACGCAGCTCGTGCGCCACGCTGGCGGCCAGGCGCCCAACAGCCGCAAGGCGCTCCGCCTGGACGAGCTGCTCCTGGGTCTGCCGCAGCTCCTGCAGGGCGGCCGAGAGGCGCTCGTTGGAGGCCTGCGCGTCCTGGTACAGGCGCGCGTTGCGGATGGCCATGGCAGCCTGGCTGGCCATAGCCTGAAGGAGTTTGAGGTCCGCCTCAGTAAAGAGGCGCTCGCTCATGCGCGTGTCCACATAGATGGTGCCGACGGTCTCACCGCGGCCCACCAGGGGCACGGCCAGCACGGATCTAATCTGCTGCGTGATGATGCTCTGGGTGAGCTCAAAGCGCGCGTCTTCCTGGACGTTGGTCGTCAGCACGGGCTGTTCGTCCCGGATGACGCGCGTTACCAGGCTGGTGCTGAAGGCATGCTCCTCGGCCCGTAGCTCTCTGGGTGCATAGTGCCGCGCAGCGGCGATATAGAACTCCCCGTTGGGGCGCACCAACACCACGAAGCCGCGCTCAGCACCCACCAGCATGGTGGCCTTCTGAATGATGAAGGCCAAGAGCTCGGACAGGTTCGACGAGGCAGACAGCTCCTGCGAGACCTCGTACAGCGAGTCAAGGTCCTGTCGTTGGTCCTGCGACGCCTCGAGCGCGGAGTACAGCTCCTCGGCACGCTCGATGAGCTGAGGGTCCGGAGCGTGCCCATCACGCGAGGCGATCCGGAGCCCTTCCACCAGAGCGCGCAGCCCCACATCAATGCCTTGCATAGCCCCCCCCCGTTCCGCCCAACCGCAGTGGGCCCAGAGAGCATTCCCCGCACCCGGTCGACTGACCGGCATGTTTGGCCAGCGGGGTGGCCTGCCCGCTAGGTCAGAAACAGCGGTAGGAAGCTCGCTGCGTCTGCCGGGCGATGGAAGACGGCCTCGACGCCCTCCCGTATGGCCAGGTGTACCATGTCGGCACGCTCGTGCCCGGCGATCAGGATCGTGCGGATGGCGGGAGCCGCGCGGCGCAGCAGCCGCAACGTCTCAAGGCCGTCTGCGTCGGGCTTGCGAGAATCTACGAGGGCAACGTCATACCTGCCGTCGGCGCACAGAGCGGCAGCCTGCGGCCCGCCGTGGGCCACGTCGACCTGGAAACCCTCGCGCAGCAGGCGCGCAAACTCTGCATCCGCAAAGCCCGGCTCGTCGCCGACCAGCAGAACCCTGGAAGCACCGCCCATGGCCAGCTCCCCTCGCCCGTGCCCCTCGTGCCGCTTGGTGACCAGGCCCCACCCTACCCCATAGTAGCATCCGGGCATACCAAAACCGTAAAGATTGCGTGAAGTTACGCGGGCACGCGCCGCGCCCTTCCGCCCCGCCCAACCGTCGGTATACTTGTAAAATGCACCTCGCCGTGCTAGAATCCGGCCCGTGCGCTGCCAGGACGACGGGCTCCTGGCCCAGGCGTCTTTGGGGCTGCTGGGCAGCCCGGCAGTCGGTCTCGCGCACCGGTCACTGTCCGCTCATCTCGCGTCGCCACGAATCAGGTCACTTGCGAGTGGGGGCTTGGTGATCCGGATTCCTTTCCGCAAGACCCCAGTACCCATGGCATATCTGACGTCGAACCACCACCGGTCCACACCGAAAGGAGTCGGGTGACACATGCCTATCCCTGAGAGTGAAACCCCCAGCCGATCCCCTGTCCTGCGGGCCAAGTGGTTGGAGCGAGCTGTCGATTTCGTGCTCGTGCCGGTCCTGGTGCTCGTTGCCCTCTGGTTGCCCCCGGCCTCGCTCGGTGAGCGGCTCCTCGGCCGCGGCATGACGCCCATCACCGCTGATGACGGCGGCGTGGTCGCCGGGCCTGAGGGGGCAAGCCTGACGGTGCCGCAGGGCGCCGTCGGCCGCACCACGCGCATTGAAATGACGGCCGTCGAGTCTGAGGGGCGCATCATCCCCGCTGACGAACTCGCCGCCGCCATCGCTTCCGGGAACCTCATGGGGCTCAAGTCGGGCAGCGCTGAGGTGCGGGCCATCCAGGCCCTCCCCGCCGGCACAACGCCCCGCGGCGCCCTGTACCGCCTGGCAGTGCGCGGAGCAAAGCCCACCTCCGCCGAGCTGACCCTGCCCCTGGCGGCCGGCATCGAGGACCCGCAGTCCGCCGACGCATACGCCTGGGACGCCGATGCCTGGCACTGGCTCCCGAGCGCGCCTTCGGCCGAGGGCACCTCGTTGGTGGCCAGGACGACCGGAATCCCCCAGGTGGTTGCCATCGTGCAGCGCGCGGGGGCCAGGGCCGAGGTCGCGGTGGACAATCCCGCGGCCGTCCTGCCGCTGGGCGCCTCACGCGTGTACATGGGCGCGGCCGAGCTGCCCGGCGACTATACCGGCTCCCTCGGGGGCGATATCCCCGACGGCGCCCAGGCCGAGGGGGCCAGCGCCATCCTGCGCCTGACGAACCTCTCCGATGGCGTGGTGCGCACAGACCTGCTGGCGAACATGCTGATGAACCCCGCCGACCGCGCGGCGCACGTATCCGCCATCGTCGCGGCGCTGAAGGCGAACAACTATGCCGGCGTTGAGGTGGCTTACCAGGGCGTCGCCCCCGCCCAGCGGAACGACGCCACCGCGTTCGTCCGTGAGCTGGGCGCCGCCCTGCACGCGGAGGGCCTGCTCCTGGCGCTGCCTCTGGACGGCAACGCCGCAGCCATCGACTGGGCGGCGGCGCAGGACGCCGTCGATATCGTCCGTCTGAGCGCCCCTGAAGACCCGGCCGCCTACGCGGCGGGCGGCGAGATGGACAACCTCCTGACGGCCGCCACGCGAGCCGTCGACCGGCGCAAGCTGGAGCTGGCCGTCTCCGTCGAGGCACGCGATGTAAGCCCCTCCGGCGTGACCACCATGCCCTACCAGAACGCGCTGGGCCTCCTGGCCAGCAGGATCTCCCTGGACGACGCCGGGCGCCTGCTCTTGCCCGGCGAGCCCCTCACGGCGAGCCTGCCCGACCTGGTCGGCTCGCCGATCCAGTACCAGGCTGACGCGCACCTCTCCTGGTTCGCCTACCGCGACGCCTCGGGCGCTCAGCACGTCGTCTGGCTGGAGAACGGCGCCAGCGTGGCGCACAAACTGCAGTATGTGTCCCAGTATGGCCTGGGGAACGTGGCCATCGAGGGGTGGACGCCCGAGGGCGCCGACGCTGCGGTCGCCGAGGCGGTCGACGCCTTCGACCAGGCAGCCGTCCCCGATCCGCAGTTCGCCCTGGTGTGGTCCCTGTCTGACGCGGCAGGTAGCAGTGTCCAGCGGCAGGTGGCCCCGGCCAACGCGCCCGCGGCCAGCTGGTCCATCCCCGCCAACCCGGGCGACTATGTCATCAGCGCGGCCCTCTCCGCCGACGGCGGGCAGACGAGCCTCGGCCGGCCGGCGCAGGCCTCCTTCAGCGTCCCAAGCATGACGCCGACGCCCCTGGCCACGCCAACGCCGAGCGCGACGCCCACCCCCCCGCCGACGGAGACGCCCCTGCCGACGGACACTCCGGACGTCGCCGCCACGGCCACCGCGCTGGCGCTGGCCACGCCCACGCCCACCGCTGCTGCGCTCCCGCCGGCGCCGCCGTCATCCGGTTCGGCGGCCGGGTTTGGGTACGGGGTGCAGCCCGATATGATCACCGACGGCAACCACGATCGCATCTTTGGGCACATCCAGGGCATGGGCTTCAACTGGGTGAAGCAGCAGGTGGAGTGGTTCCGCTACAACCCGGCCCCGGGCGTGTACGACTGGGGCGCGCTGGATCGCATCGTCGAGGGCGCCAACGCCCGCGGCATCAACGTGCTGTTCAGTGTGGTCAAGGCGCCAGCCTGGGCCAGGCCTGCTGAAGACACCGACCAGGGCCCCCCCGCCGACCCGAACACCTACGGCACGTTCATGCGCGAGATGGCAGCGCGCTACAAGGGGCGCGTGCGGGCCTACGAGATCTGGAACGAGCAGAACCTCTACTACGAGTGGGGCGGGCGCGGCGGCAAGATCAACGCGGCGCGCTACGTCCAGCTCTTGGCTGTGGCCTACTCGAACATCAAGGCCGTGGACCCAGGGGCTGTCGTGGTGAGCGGCGCGCTCACGCCGACCGGCGTCAACGACGGCGACATTGCCATCGACGACCGTGCCTACCTCGAGCAGATGTACCAGGCCGGCCTGCGCAACTACTGTGACGCGGTGGGCGCCCACCCCAGTGGGTACAACAACCCGCCCGACGCCGACTGGCGTAGCTACAACGACCCGAACGAGGCCAACTGCAAGGGGCACCCGTCCTGGTTCTTCCGTGGGACCATGGAGGGCTACCGGAACATCATGGTCAAGTACGGTGACGCGGGCAAGCGCATTTGGGCCACCGAATTCGGCTGGGCCAGCGTGGAGAACCTGGGCGTGGCCCCGGCCGGGGGTTACGAGTACGCGGCCCAGAACACCGAGGGCGAGCAGGCCCAGTTCCTGGTGCGCGCCTACCAGATGGGGCGTTCCTGGGGCTGGGTGGGGCCCATGTTCCTGTGGAACCTAAACTTTGGCCCGGTGTCGGGCGCCGCGGACGAGAAGGCCGCCTTTGGCATCGTCCGTCCGGACTGGTCGCCGAGGCCGGCCTATGACGCCTTGCGAGACATGGGCAAGTAGTATCGCTGCGTGCAGGACGCCGACGCGGGGCGCTGGGCTCCGCGTCGGCCGTCTAGTCTGACCTTCCGGGCAGAGGCAGCGGGCCGCGCCTCCGCCGCCCACGCCCCGGCCTGTACCACACGCCGCTCGGTCTCCAGCGGGGATCGCGCGTCGCACACGCTACTATCGAGATGAGGAGGCACATGTGACCATGCCGAAGCGTCGCTCTGCGCGCCTTGTTCGAGCGCTGCTCTGCCTGGCGCTCGTCATCGTCGCGAGTTCTTGCGGGCCGGCTGCCGGTAGTCCTGAGGTTCCGCCGACCACCGAACTCCCCACGCCAGCCGCCGCCACCCCCCGCCCGACCTTTACGCCGATCTCGGCAGCCTCCGGCAGCACGCCAACCGACGCCGCCCCGCAGGCCACTGCCGAGGCGCCAACGCTGGCAGCCCCCGCCGACCCGACCGCTGAACCGTCCGCCGAACCCACGGCTGCGCCGACGGCCCGCCCGGCCAAGTCGATGCACATGGCCTCGCCCGAATACGGCATGCAGGCCTTCATGTGGTGGCGGCCCGAAGTGGCCAGCCGCGACCTGCAGGCCATCCGCGACGCCGGTTTCACCTGGGTCAAGGTGGGCTTTGGCTGGCGCGACATCGAGGGGGCTGGCAAGGGTGTCTTTGACTGGTCGCGTACCGACCGCATCGTGGAAATGGCCAACGCCGAGAACATCGACCTGCTCGTGCGGGTGGACCACCAGCCCGGCTGGACGAGCGGCGCCTTCCCCCTGAACGGCCCCCCTGCCAACGTGCAGGACCTGGCCGACTTTTTGGGGGCCATGGCCAGCCGCTACGCCGGGCGCGTGCGGGCCTATCAGGTCTGGAACGAGCCCAACCTGGCCCGCGAGTGGGGCGGCCAGGAGCCGAACCCGGGTGACTATGTCAAGATGCTGCGCAGGGCCTACCAGGCCATCAAGGCCGCCGACCCCAACGCCATGGTGATCTCGGCCGGCCTCTCACCCACTGGTTCTTGGGGCCCCGAGGCGCGCCCCGACGACTGGTACCTGCAGGCGATGTACGACGCCATGGGCGGCAGCAGCAACGGCTACTTTGACGTTCTCGGTGCCCACGGCGCCGGCTACAAGAGCCCTCCGGAGATCGACCCGGCCGAGGTGGCCGCCAACCCTGACCTGGGCGGCCATCGCGCGTTCGCCTTCCGCCGCGTCGAGGACCTGCGCG
>JAAZBY010000008.1 GCA_012513595.1 Chloroflexota bacterium | reverse complement strand
GCGGGTGGCCGGCAGCGGGTCGTGGTTGCCGGGCAGCACGATCGTCGGGCACTGTAGCGGGGCCAGGATCCCGGCGATGAGCGCCAGATCGGCCCGCCCCAGGGCCAGCATCTCGGGGTCCTCCATGCGGTCGAGCGGGTAGTCGAGCAGGTCCCCGCTGCAGATGACGACGTCCGGCGCCTCGCGCTCCAGGCGCGCCACCGCGGCGCGCAGCAACTCAGGCACGCGGCGCGACTGCCTGCGCGCGATGTGCGACGTCCCCGGCAGCGCCTGGCGCAGATGCAGGTCCGATAGGTGCGCAATCCTCATGCGGCGATTCCCCTTCACTGGACGATGGCGACCCGTCCCAGCAGGCTGACCGGCAGGCCCGCCCGCGGCGTAGGGGCGCGCTACTGCCTACTGGCCGCTGTGCCACCGCTTGAGCAGAACGCCGCTGCCGGCGATCGGCGTACACACCGACACGGACGGTTCCAGCCCCCGCGGCGCATAGTACCCCTCGGTCATGCGCAACGTCAGCGCCGGGACGGCCTCGCGGTGGGCCAGCACCATCATGCAGCCGCCCAGGCCGGCCCCGGCTAGCTGCGCCCCCGCCACTCCGGGCACGCCCAGGGCCAGGTCGACCATCCAGTCAATGTCCGGCGTGCTGCAGCGGTAGGCGCCCGGCTGCCACTGCAACTGGGCGGACATGACCTGCTCGGGGTCGCCGGTCTCCAGGGCGGTGATCTGGTCCAGCAGGTAGGCGTTGGAGACGGGCGCCGTGTAGGCGAGCGGGGTGCCCGCCGCGTCGTGCCGCACCACCCGGTCGCCATCGTGAGAGACCTGCATGAGCCGCCCGAACTCGGCCACCCGCCGGCTGCTCAGGAGCTCGACGCCGACCCTGGAGCGCTCGCATTCGGCCAGGCCAAAGAGCACTACGCCGCGGATCGGGTAGCCCTCGTCGCTCTCCGCGTGGGTGGCCAGGATGGGGTCCAGCGTCTCGGCAGGGAGAAGGCCGCGCAGCTCGGCGCGAGTGGCCTCCTCCGGCAATGAGAGCAGGATGCGGTAGATCCAGGCCAGCGGCACGCCCAGGTTGCGCGTATTCACGTCGCGCAAGTGCTCGATCAGGGGGGCGTACTGGTGGTAGCGCTGGCGGATGAGCGCCGCGCCCAGCCGATAGCAGGCGATGCGCTGGTTAAAGGTGTCGCGGGCGCCGGCCGCCTTGCGCGCCTGGATGAGCGAGTTGCAGATGACCAGGCGATGGTCGGGCGGAAAGTCGACCATGCGCTCGACGCCAAAGGGGAAGAAGCGCACCTTGGCCACCTTGCCGCGTTGCCCGAACTTGACGGCGGCGTGGTCAGCGCTGCCGCCGCGGGTGCCCACGTACCACTCCCCCTCGCCGCACAGGTCGACGAACTGCGAGGGGAGCACCTCCAGCGAGTTGGCCGCTACGGTGGCCTCGGCGGAGGCCACCACCAAGGCCGACGAGGAGGACAGGCCCGCGCCGATGGGGATGTTGCCGTTCACGACGATGTCCAGCCCGCGCAGCCGCAGAGATGAGAACTTGTGCTGCAGGCGAAGCACCGCGGCCTGCACATACTGGCTCCAGTCGCCGTCAGCGGCGAGGACCATCTCCATGAGCTGGCTGCTGTTCACCAGAGACATCCAGTCGTCCCAGGGCAGCCGCTCGAGGAGGTCGCTGACGGCGAACTGCCGGGTGGCGAACCGCCCCTCCTCCGAGTTGTAGAGGCAGACGCGGTCGTCCTGGCGGGGATGCACCGCCAGGAGGATCTCGCGGTCGATGGCCATCAGGTTGCAGTTGCCGCCCTGGTGGTCGATGTGGCGCCCCAGAATGTTCACTCTCCCCGGGGCGCGCACCAGGAACACGGGGACGTCCGGACCGAGGACCTCCGCGGCGTGGCGCAGCAACGCCTGGTAGGCAGCCCGGCGCTCGGCCAGCAGGGCCGCATCGTCCCCATAGGTGGCCCGCCACTCGGCAGCCAGCTCGGGCTCATGCTCGGGCAGGCCCTGGCCCAGCCCTTCGATGGCCGCCAACCAGCGGCTCACCGGGCGGTACCCGTCGCCCTCGGGGAGCTCGGGGGCGCTCTGGGCGCGCTTCTTCTCCTGGTAATAAGCCTCGATCTCGAGGAGCTCGGCCGGGTTGTTGAACCCCAGGACATGGTTGGGGTTCTCCACCGTCAGCGCGCGGACGGTGTAGGGGCGCCCGTCGGGGCGCCTGCCGCGCGCCAGCAGGTTGATGATGTCGGACAGGTACTCCTCGCGCTGGGCGTTGTCGCGGTTCAGGTTGTCCAGGGCGTAGCGGAGCGCTTTGGCGCGCGCCAGGTACACGGAGACGTTGACGACCGCGGCCTGCTCGACCTCTGCCGCGCTGCGGCGCTCTGGCTCGCCGCCGGGCATTCCAAAAACGAACTCGGTGGCCGCGGCGGGGATCCGCTCCAGGTACTCCTGGGCGGAAGGGGTGCCGTCCCTCCCCGTGAGCCACGTCCAGAGTTCGCCAAAGGCCACGCCGGCGCGGGCCTCGTCCATCTCGCCCAGGAGAACCTCCCGCGCGGCCGCACGGGAGAGGGGCGCGCCGGCCAGCGCGGCGGCGCGCAGGCGGGCCAGGCCGCGGCGCTGGCGCACGTCGCGCATCTCGACGTTGGCAAGCACCGCTCCGTCCGGCCGGAGCAGCACGCGCCCCTGCTCCGAACGCTCCCGCCGCGGAGCCACCATGAAGGCCAGGTCGCAATCCTGCTCATAGTAGAGGGCAAAGAGGCGCTCGAGGGCGATCGGTTCGATGAGGCGGTCGCCGGCCACCAGCAGCACGTCCTCGTCCTCCCCGAGCGAGGCCAGCGCCCGCGCGCCCAGGCGAGCGGCGTGCCCGGTGCCGAGCTGCGCCGCCTGGAAGACGTAGACGGCGCCCTCGTGCTCGGCGGCGACCGTCTCCATCACCTGGGACGCCATGGCCCCGACGACGACGATGGGCTGCGCGATGCCGCATTCGCGGTACACGTCTAGCGCGCGGACAATGGCCGGCCGCCCGTCGATGGGAAAGCACACCTTGTGACGGTCTGCCGATCGCATGCGCGTGCCCTTGCCCCCGGCGAGGACGATGACGAACCTGGGTCTGCCACTGGCCATGCAGCGTCTCCTTGCTCTGCCCGAACTCGTCGCCAGTATACCCGCTCCGGGCGGCAGGCGAAACCGCGCCGGCAACCGCGACGCAGAGACGCTTGACGCCCAAAGAGGCCCAGCATAGACTCGCCCCGACGTACAGAGTGGCCAGCGATGGGGGAGGCGGGCAAGTGGTACGAGAGAACACGCTACGGCGCAGGCTCGCCGGGGGCGAGGTGGTCATCGGCCCGTTCATGAACTGCGGTTACGGCGCGTTCATCGAGGCCGTGGGGTTGGCCGGCCTGGACTATGCCATCATCGACACGGAGCACGGGCCCCTCTCTATCGACACCGCTGAGGACCTCTGTCGCGCTGCCCAGGGCGTGGGGCTGGCGCCGATCATCCGCGTGCGGGCCAACGAGCCGTCGCTGATCCAGCGCGCGCTCGACAT
>JAAZBY010000108.1 GCA_012513595.1 Chloroflexota bacterium | reverse complement strand
GGGCGATGCCGATGCGCTGCCGCTGCCCGCCGGAGAAGGCGTACGGGTAGCGGTTCATGTGCTGCACGCGCAGGCCCACCAGCTCGAGCAGTTCCCGCGTGCGGTGCCGCAGCTCCTCACCGTGGGCCAACCCGTGGACGACAAGCGGCTCGGAGACGATCTCCATCACCGTCATGCGCGGGTTCAGCGATGAGTAGGGGTCCTGGAAGATGATCTGCATCTCCCTCCGCAGTGGCTGCAGCTCTTGCTTGCTGAGCGGGGTGATGTCGACCATCTCGCCGTTCAGCCGGTAGTGGACGCTTCCGGCCGTCGGCGGGTACTGCCGCAGGATCAGCCTGCCCAGGGTCGTCTTGCCACAGCCCGATTCTCCCACCAGGCCGAGCGATTCACCCTCATGAATCGCGAGGCTCACCCCATCGACCGCGCGCACGTGGCCGGCCGTCCGGCGAAAGAACCCCTTCTGGATCGGGAACCACTTTTTCAGTCCTTCGACGCGAAGCAGAACCGGACTTGTCTCAGGCATCACGACCTCGGCTACATGTACAGGGTGCAACGGACCTCATGTCCGGGCTCGGTGGTGACGACGGGTATGCCCTCCTCCTCGCTGCACTCGGGGCGCTTGGTCGCCTTGCAGCGTGGGCGGAACGGACAACCCACGGGGACGGAAAAGGGATCCGGCACGGTCCCGGGGATCGGTACCAGCCGCACTCGCAGGCTGCTGCCGAGCTTAGGCACCGATTGCAGCAGCCCCACGGTATAGGGGTGCTGCGGGTTCTTGAAGATGTGGCGCACCGTGCCGCTCTCCACCACTCGGCCCATGTACATCACCGCCACGCGGTTGGCCAGCTCAGCGATAACGCCCAGGTTGTGGGTGATCACCATGATGGCGGCGTTGTGGCGCGTCTGCAGGTTGCGCATCAGGTCCAAGATCTGGGCCTGGATGGTGACGTCGAGAGCCGTGGTCGGCTCATCGGCGATCAGGAGCGCCGGGTTGCACGACAGGGCCATGGCGATCATGGCGCGCTGGCGCATGCCTCCCGAGAGCTGGTGGGGAAACTGCCGGGCGCGCTGCTCGGGCAGGGCCATGCCCACCTCGGCGAGCATGGCCACGGCGCGGTCCATGGCCTCCGCGTCCGACACGCGCTGGTGCAGCGCGATCGCCTCAGAGATCTGGTCTCCCACGGTATGCACCGGAGACAGGGAGGTCATCGGCTCCTGGAAGATCATGGCGATCTCGTTGCCGCGGATGCTGCGGATTTCGTCGCCGTAGGGGTCCATCGCGGTGAGGTCAACGCGGGTGCCATCGCGGCGCGTGAACCAGATGCTGCCGTCCACGATGCGCGCCAGCCGGGACGGCAAAAGCCGCAGCACCGAGAAAGCGGTGACGCTCTTGCCGCAGCCCGATTCACCGACCACACCCAGCGTTTCACCGGCGCCGATGTGCAGCGACACGCCGTCCACCGCGCGGACCACTCCGTCCGCGGTAAAAAAGTGCGTCTTCAGGTTCTCGATTCGCAACAGGTCGTTCTCGTGTGAACTCATGCTCTACACCGTATAGGGGTCTGAGGCATCGCGCAGGCCATCGCCCATAAAGTTGAACGCCAGCACTGTCGCGGCGATGAACGCCGCCGGAAGCAGGAGCCACGGTGCGTGGGCCACCGACTCGAGGTTCTGGCACTCCTCGAGCAACACCCCCCAACTGGTAAGTGGCGGGCGGATGCCCAGCCCCAGGAAGGAGAGGGTAGTCTCTGCCAGAATCATCGACGGCATCGACAGCGTGGCGATGACGATGACGTGCCCGAACACCGATGGCAAGAGGTGCCGGAACAGGATGCGGCCGTCCTTGGCGCCCATCAGTTGCGCGGCAACGACATACTCCGAGTCGCGCAGCGCCAGGACGCGCCCGCGAAGCTGCCGGGCCAGCCACGTCCAGCCGACCAGAGAGAGGATCAGCGTGATGGCGAAATAGGTCCGCAGCGGCGGCCAGTGCGCCGGCAACGCGGCAGACAGCGCCATCCACAGCGGAACCGATGGGAAGGAGCGGATGAACTCGATCACGCGCTGCATGACGTTATCCGTCCAGCCGCCGTAATAGCCGGAGGCGATGCCCAGAACCGTGCCGATGAGCAGGCTGAGCAGCACGCCGATCAGCCCCACGGTGAGGGAGATCTGGCTCCCCAGGACGATGCGGCTGAGCATGTCTCGCCCCTGGCGATCGGTGCCCAGCACAAAGACGCCCATGGCGGGGTCGTCGACGCCGAACAGGTGCACGTCGGTCGGTATGAGGCCCAGCAGGCGATAGGGCTCGCCGTGGACAAAGAAGCGCACGGGGTGCCGCACAGTCGTGTCCGGGATGTACATGCGGCGCAGGGTCTGCGGGTCCAGCTCACGCTGGAGGCCCGCCACCCAGGGGCGCAGGCGCGCGCCATCGAACAGGTGCACGCGCTGGGGCGGAGCCCAGATGAACGTGGTCATGCGGGTGTGGGCGCCATAGGGGGCCAGGAACGGCGCCAGCACGGCCATCAGGTAGAGGGCCAGAATCACAGCCCCCCCAGCAATGGCGGCCCGATTGTTGCGGAACTTGCGCCACATGAGCACCCATTGGGACGCGGCGAACCGCTTCTCTTCCTCTTCGCGAGCCTCCGTCGACTGCTCCGGATCTGCCAACGCGAGGTCGTCGATCGATGGGACCGTAGGATCGTCGGTCATCTCATTGCCTTTAGTCATAGCGAATGCGCGGGTCAAGCCAGGCGAGGGTCACGTCGGCCAGAAGGTTGCCCACCACCAGCATGACGCTGAGGGCCATCAGGAACGACCCTGCCAGGTACATGTCCTGGTTGATGAGTGCGCGCATGAACAGCGGCCCCACGGTGGGCAAGGTCAGCACGATGCCCAGGATGGTCGCCCCGGAGATGATGTTGGGCAGGCGCAGGCCCAGAATGCTGATGAGCGGGTTGATGGCCACCCGAACCGGGTACTTGAGCACCACGCGGCGCTCCGGCAGCCCCTTGGCCCGCGCCGTGGTCACGTACTGCTCGCCGAGCTGCTCCAAGAGGTTGCCCCGCATGATGCGGATCAGCTCGGCCATGCCGCCGATGCTCAGGATGACCGTGGGCCAGAACATGTTGCCTGCGGCATCGGCCGCCTTGGCCAGGCTGAAGGGGAGGTCCTCCATCTCGGGCGAATAGAGGCCCGTCACGGGCAGGCGAAAGACCGTGGCGCGCACGTACAGGTAGATGAGGCCCAGCATGAACGAGGGTACCGACAGGCCCAGGAAACCCAAGAGCGTCAAAAGGTGGTCGCTAATCGAGTACTGGTGTGTGGCCGAGTAGATGCCGATTGGCACGGCCACGATCCAGGTGAACAGCATCGAGATAAATGACATCAGAACGGTGAACCCGATGCGCCCACCCAGCAGCTCCGCCACCGGCTTTTTCCACTCGAACGAGTAGCCAAAGTCCCCCTTGGGGAAGCCCTTGACCCAGTGCCAGTACTGGACATGGATGGGCTGGTCGAGCCCATACTGGCGGCGCAGCGCAGCCATGCTGGCCGCGTCACCGCCAGAGCCCGACTCGGCGGCGAAGGCCGCCAGCGAGGTGGCAAAGTCACCGGGAGGGAGCTGAATGATGATGAACGTGGCGACTGAGATCAGGATAAGTGTAGGGATCATGCCAGCAAGGCGTCGCAGCAGGTAGCCAGTCAACGAACTCTCCTTTGCCAACATCACGCGCGGCAGGCGGCAGCGGGCGTGGGGCGGGGCACTGGCATCAGCGCCCCACCCCGTGAGCCCGCTACAAAGCGCTATTGCTTGAAGAAGAAGTGGCAGGGATCCAGGTTGCCAGGAGACATAAAGATCCAGTCGGCGACGTACTTTTCGGGCACGTTGCGGAAGTTGTTCTTGACCACGCAGGGCGACGGCGAGCCACCGACCGTGCTGACCACCCAGGCCAACTCGGCCGTGTAGCGGATGATCTCCTTGCCGATCTTGATCTGCTCGTCCGGGTCCACCGTGACGCTGAACATGTCGAACAGGTCCATGGCCTGCTTGACGTGCTCGGGGGGCTCTTCGCCCTTGGCGCCCTTGCTCTTGTACCAGATGCCGTAGGCGGGGCCCATCCAGGAACGCTCGTCAAAGGGGAAGACGTAGATCGGGTCGACAAACGGTTCCAGGCCGCGGTCGGT
>JAAZBY010000107.1 GCA_012513595.1 Chloroflexota bacterium | reverse complement strand
GTTGGCCATGGCCTCGCGTCAGAGACTGGCTCTTCTATCTATACACATACATATCATCATATAGTTCTTATAGTTAGTAGTAGTAGTAGGGGCTGTGGATATGTGGGCGAAGGCACGTCGACCACAACCCGTGGGCGGCCATCGTGGATTGGCCTCTACCTGTAGTGGCCAAGTGGTTCTACCCCTCGTGGATAACCCGTCCACGGAGTGTGCACGCGCGTGGGGACAGTTATCTGAGCGGGAAGGCGCCCCGCTGGTCTCTCTGGACCATGTAGGGGGCCGCCGTCAGGCGCCACTACCTGTAGGGCTTTCCTGCGGCGGTGGATGGTTACAAAAGAAGTAGTTATCCGCAATCCAGGGCTGTTATCCACAGGAATAGGGGTGGTTATCCACAGGCGAGCGCCCGCCCGGGGATATAGGTCGCCGCGGCCGGACGCAAAACCGCACCCTCGTCCCCTGACGGAAGGTGCGGTTTGCTGGGCAGCACAGGATGCGGCCGATCAGCCGTAGTAGCTGCCAAAGGCAGCATCTAGCGGGGCGTTGTTCAGCACCGCCCCAACGATGCGCGAGTTGACCTTCTTGAGGCGCTCGACGGCGTGTTGGGCATGTTCGCGCTTGGTGTCTCCGGCGCTGACCACCAAGAGCACGCCCGACACCTTGCTGGCCAGGACGATGGCGTCGGTTACGGCCATCACCGGTGGGGCGTCAAAGATCACCAGGTCGGCGCGCTCCGTCAGGGTGTCGATCACCAGCTCCATCCGCCGCGAGCCGAGCAGATCGGCCGGCCGCGGAGGCAGGACGCCGGTGGTGAGCACCTGAAGGCCGGGGACGGCGGTGTCCTGCAGGGGCGGATCCGCCAGGGCGCTGTCTTCCAGCATCATGGTGGTGAGGCCCTGGTCGGCAGGCAGCCCGAACAGCTGGTGCAGATAGGGGCGGCGCAGGTCGGCGTCGACGACGATGACGCGCTGATCCACCTGGGCCATGGTGACGGCCAAGTTGGCCAGAGTGGTCGACTTGCCCTCGCCGGGGCCGGGCGAGGTGACCAGGAGGCTGCGCAGTTTGGCGTCGAGCGCGGCGAACTGCAGGTTCATCCGCAGGGTGCGGTACGCCTCACTGATCGGCGAGGCGGGCTCTTTCAGTGTCGCGAGGCCATAGTCATTGGCCACAGGGCGGACCTCCTCTTGCAGGTTGGCAGGGCGTGGATTCCTAGCGCGAGGCTGCGAGCGGCTGCTCTCTGCCGCGGCGCGCGGCGGCCGACCGCGCCGGCTGGCTGGCTGCCGTGGGAATCAGCCCCAGGACGGCCACACCGGTGTGGCGTTCGACGTCCTCGCTGGTGCGAATGATATCGGCCTGCAGCCATTCCAACACAAAGACGACCAGCAACCCGACGATCAGCCCAAAGAGGGCACCGGCCAGGGAGTTCGTCTTCCAGTTGGGCTTGTGCAGGCGGCCGACCTCGGCCCAGTCGCGGATCGATATCTGCAGGCGATCGCGCTTGTCCACCTCGAGCATGTCCACGTCGATCTTTTCGGCAAAGACCTCCGCTGTGGTCTGGGCGATCTGCCCGGCGAGCACGGGATCATAGTCGTCCGCGTCGATCTGCAGCAAAAAGTCGGACTCGATGGAGCTCACCGTTAGCTTCTCGGCCAGCTCCGCCGGGGTGATGTCCAGCTGGAGGCGGTCGATGACCCTAGAGGCCGTCGTGCGCGAGCGGATCTGCCCGGCATAGTTGCGCATATACATCTTGCTCGTCTGGACCAGGCTATAGTCCAGCCGCGCCGGGATGACGTTCAGGTATACCGTGGACCGGTAGACGGGCGTCTGGATCTTGCTGACCACGAAGGCGCTGCCGGTGGTGAGCACCACGGCGAGAACGATGATCCAGGCGCGCTTGGCGATGATGCGGAAATAGTCAGCAAGTTCCATGAGGATCTCCTAACGACGACGGAGGCCATGGCGATTATACCATGCGCGCCAGGGCCCACCAAAGGTCACGGCCTACGGCGTGCGCGGTCTGCCCAGCCGTGGCAAGAGCGAACGGCGTGCGGGCACCTCCGCCAACACCGGCAACCCCAGGGCCGCCAGGTCCGCCGGCCCGCGCACGGAATCATCGAGATAGTCCAGCAGGAAGGCGAGGGCCACCCCAGCAGCAAGCGCCAAGAGCAGGCGCAAAGGCAGATCCAACCGGTCGCGCAGAGACCGCCCCACCGCGTGCACGACGGGGGGGTCGATGAGCGAGATGACGGCGCTGCCGGTCGACAGTTGGGCAAAGTAGGCGTCGGCGCCTTCCACAAGGACCTGTTCCACGCCCTCGGCGATACGCTCAAGCTGTGCGGGGTCTGACCAACCCACGCTGACCGAGAGGATGCGGTGCAGCTTGCCGGCGGAGGTGGCGCCCTGGATGGCCCCGGGGGGCACCGGGAAACCGGCCACTGCCGAGACGTCCTCGGCAAAGCGACGGCTCTTGACCACCTCGGCCAGGTCGTCGATGAGGTACTCGGCGGTCAGCCAGGTGTAGTAGCGATCATAGGTGTACTCGTCGACCGGCGGCTGCTCGGGACGCACGCCGACGACGAAGCGCATGCTCGCCGAGTACTGCGTGGGGGCGGGTGTGCGCAGGAAGGGGTAGGACAGGGCCACCAGCGCGGGCAGCCCCAGGACGATCCACCAGTACTTGACCAGGATGCGCCAGTAGGCTCGTAGTTGCATGATCACGACCTCTGCTCAAGGAATGTAGGTGCGCCCACTAGCGCAGCAGAGCGCCGAGGCGTTCGACGAGCGGGGGGCCGAGCACCAGCACCCCGATCACAGCGGCCGCCAGAGAGGCGAGCAGCACAGCGCCAGCGGTGACGTCTTTGGCTTGCCCGGCCAGCGGGTGCGGCGTGGCGATGGCCAGGTCCACAAGCCGCTCGACCACCGTGTTGAGCATTTCACCGGCAAACACAAGAGTAATGGCGGCGATGATCAGGCACCACCCCACTAACGACAGGCGCAACCAGGCGCTGAGTCCAGTCACGAGGATGCCGGCGGCCAGATGGAGGCGAGCGTTCCTCTCCGTGCGCAGGACGTGCCACAGCCCCCGCAGCGCGCAACGGATGCTCACTAGCAGGTTCGGGTTCGGCCCTGGTTTCACGGTGTGATCACCCCGGGGTCGCTGGGCGTTGCCGGGGTCTGGGAAAGCACGGCAGCGGTGGCTTCCGGAAGCGACGCGGTTTCGGGATAGTCGATGCGCGGGTGAAAGACCCCGCGCAGAATGCCCAAAAAGGCCTGGCGGATCTGATCCAGGTCCCGCATGGTGATATCGGCCTCATCGAGCTGGCCGCTGGAGAGCCGCTCGCCGATGACCTTGTGGGCGACGGCGGCGGTATCGTCCTGGCTGGTCGGGCGCTTGGCGCGCACGGCGGCCTCGATGCTGTCGGCCAGCATGACGATGGCCGTCTCCTTGCTCTGTGGTCTGGGCCCGGGGTAGCGGTAGCAGGTGACGTCGACGGCGTCGCCGTCGGTCTGTCGCGTGGCCTGATGGTAAAAGTAGCTGGCCAAGGTCGTGCCGTGGTGCTCGGTGATAAAGTCACAAACCCTGTCAGGCAGGCGGTGTTTGCGTGCCAGGGCCAGCCCGTCGGCGGTGTGGGCGATGATGATCTCGGCACTGGTCTTCGGGTCGAGCTTGTCGTGTGGGTTATCGCCGTCGTTCTGGTTCTCGGCGAAAAAGTAGGGGCGCCTGATCTTGCCGATATCGTGATAGTAAGAGCCGACGCGCACCAGCAGCGGGTCCGCCCCGATGGCCTGGGCGGCGCGCTCGGCCATGTTGCTGACCACGATGGAGTGATGGTACGTGCCCGGCGCCTCGAGCAGCAGTTGACGGAAGAGTGGGTGCGTGGGGCGGGCCAGCTCCATCAGCTGGACGAAGGTGGTGATGCCAAACAACCTGCCGATCACCAAGAAGGCCACGAAGGCCAGGCTGGCCGACAGGACCCCGTTGGAGAGTGCGGCGGTCAGCAGCTGCACCAGGCCAAGGGCATCGTGCATGTGATTGCTCATCTGGAAGGCCAGCACGATGCCGGCATTGGAGAGCGCCACATAGGCCGCCGCCCGCACAAATGCGCTGAGCTGGTCGATCTGCGAGATGGCCAGAGCGCCGATCACGCCGCCGACGAGGACGTAGGCCACCAGTTCCATCGAGCCGCTGGCGTTCAGGCCCACCAGGACGCTCAGAATGGCCGCAGTGAAAACGGCCAGCTCCAGGTTCAGCAGGACGGCCACCAGCATGCAAAAGGAGGCGGCCGGGAAGAGGTACGGGAGCAACACGTGGCCGGGAATGGACATGCGTGCCGTGGCCCCCGCCACCATCAGGGTAAGTGCCAGGAGCAGCTGGCGCCGCGGCCTCAGGAGCAGGACCGGCTGGGCCCGGTAGACGTACACCGCCACCGCCACCACGAGGCAGGTGGTGAGCACCAGGGCACCGATCAGGTCGTCCCAGCGGGGCGGCTCCTTGAGCAGGCCGAGGACGCCGAGCTTCTCCAGTGCCAGGGGAGAGACGATCTCGCCCTCTCGCACGACCGACTCGCCGGCACGGATGGTCCACTGCACCGGTTCCACCAGCCGGCGGGCGTTCTGCCGGCTCATGGCCGTCTGTTCGATATCCAAAAAGTTGTTAGGGACCACAAAGGCCGTGGCGATGCGGATCACCAGGTCGCGCTCGGTGGCCGACAGGTCCCTGCGGACGAG
>JAAZBY010000106.1 GCA_012513595.1 Chloroflexota bacterium | reverse complement strand
TGACCCACGTCGGCACGCTACACGGCCGCCGGCCCGAGGTGCATCACGTCGACTGGCGCGCCGGCGACCAGCGCTACTATGTGTCCGACTACCGCTCCTACCAGACGGCCACCGGCTGGCGTCCCCGGGTGGGGGTGCGCGAGGGGGTGGGTCGCCTGTACCGTTGGCTCGTCGAGCACCGGGGGCGGGCAGGCGCCGAGCAGGCGGTCCCGGGCGCCCTGCAGAGCGAAGGGAAGGCCTGACATGCTGGCAGCAGTGCTCGCGGCGCCCAGGAACATCGTCGTACGTGAGGCGCCCGTGCCCGCGCCGGGGCCGGGCGAGGTGCGGGTTCGGGTGGAGGGCTGCGGCGTCTGCGCCTCGAATCTGCCGCCCTGGGAGGGCAAGCCCTGGTTCGAGTACCCCATGGCGCCGGGACAACTGGGCCACGAGGCCTGGGGCCGGGTCGACGCCCTCGGCGATGGCGTAGAGGACCTGCGGGCCGGGCAGCGGGTTACCCTGCTGTCGGACCACGCCTACGCCGAGTACGACGTGGCCCCCGCCGAGCAGGTGGTGGCCCTCCCTGAGGCGCTCGCCGATCAGCCCTTTCCCGGCGAGCCCCTGGGCTGCGCGGTGAACATCCTCCGGCGGAGCGCCATAGGGGCCGGCGATACGGTGGCCATCGTGGGGGTCGGCTTTCTCGGCGCCCTGCTCACCCGACTGGCCTCCCACGCCGGCGCCCGGGTCATCGCCATCACCCGGCGCCCCTACGCGCTGGAGGTCGCGCGCCGGATGGGCGCCGCTGAGATCGTGCCGATGGATGACCACCAGGGAATCATCCGCCGCGTCGGCGAGCTGACCGACGGCGCCCTGTGCGATGTCGTGATCGAGGCCACCGGCAAGCAGTGGCCGCTGGACCTTGCCGCCGAACTGACCCGCGAGCGGGGCCGCCTCATCATCGCCGGCTATCACCAGGACGGCCCGCGCCAGGTGAACATGCAGCTCTGGAACTGGCGAGGGCTGGACGTCATCAACGCCCACGAGCGGGATCCGATGGTCTACATGGCCGGCATCCGCACCGCCATCGACGCGGTGTGCGACGGCACGCTGGACCCCGCGCCCCTCTACACCCATGCCCTGCCTCTGGCCCGGCTTGGCGAGGGGCTGACGCTCACCGAGGAGCGCCCCGAGGGGTTCTGCAAGGCCTTGGTGCTGATGGGCGACGGAGCGGGTGCGTCATGAGGGTGCTGCTGACCGCCGACACGGTCGGCGGGGTGTGGACGTACGCCTTGGATCTCTCCGCCGGGCTGGCCGGGCGGGGCGTCGAAGTGGTGCTGGCCACCATGGGCGCCGCCATGTCCGACGAACAGCGCGCGGCGGCGGAGGGGATTCCGGGGCTGCGCCTCGCCGAGAGCGCCTACCGGCTAGAGTGGATGCAGGATCCCTGGGAGGACGTGCGACGGGCGGGCGAGTGGCTCCTGCGGCTGCGCGATCGCCTGCAGCCCGACCTCGTGCACCTGAACGGCTATGCCCACGGCGCGCTGGATTGGGGCCTGCCCGTCCTGATGGTGGGCCACTCGTGCGTCCTTTCCTGGTGGCAGGCCGTCAAGGGCGAGCCCGCCCCGGCGGAGTGGGACCGCTACCGTCAGGCGGTGCGGTCCGGCCTCGCGGCGGCCGACCTCGTGGTGGCACCCACCGGGGCGATGCTCGCCGCGCTCCAGGAGCACTATGGGCCGCTGGATTCTACGGCCATGATCGCCAACGGCGCCAATGCCGACGCCTACCGGGTGGGGCGCAAGGAGCCGCTGGTGCTCGCCGCCGGGCGACTGTGGGACGAGGCCAAGAACGTCGCCGCGCTGGAGGCGGTCGCGCCGGGCCTGCGCTGGCCGGTGTACGTGGCGGGGCAGCAACAGCATCCCGACGGCGGCCAGAGGCGCCCCCAGGCCCTGCGCTGCCTCGGCGCGCTACCCCGCGCCGAGTTGGCCGGGTGGATGGCCCGGGCCGCGGTGTTCGCCGCGCCGGCCCGCTATGAGCCCTTTGGCCTGACGGCGCTCGAGGCGGGGCTCTCCGGCTGTGCGCTGGTGCTGGGCGATATTCCCTCGCTCCGGGAGGTGTGGGGGACGGCGGCCCTGTTCGTCGCCCCCGACGATGCGGACCTCCTCGCGGGGGCGCTCGGGCGGCTGATCGAGCATCCTGCCGTGCAGGCCGCCTATGGCGTGCGCGCGCGGCGGCGGGCCCTGCAGTTTGGCGCGTCACGGATGACCGACGGCTATATGGCCGCCTATCGGCGGCTGTTGCGGGTCGAGGGCGGGGCCGATCGTCCGGAAGGGACGCTGGAGATCGAGCGCTCGGCGTGATGGCCGCGGCGCGTCCGGGAGAGGAGGACAAGGAGATGGGGCTGGAGAACCGCGTCGCGTTGGTCACCGGGGGAGGATCAGGCATCGGCAAGGCGGCCGCCAAGCGGCTGGCCAAGGAGGGCGCCCGGGTCGGCGTCCTGAG
>JAAZBY010000105.1 GCA_012513595.1 Chloroflexota bacterium | reverse complement strand
GCAGCAGCTTGCCGATTTCGGCATCAAGATCGAAGATGTGATTGACGTGAATGACCGTGTCGGCGCCGTTGAAGGCCGGGTCGAGGTGCACGACGTAGCCGCCCTTCTCCTGGTTCTCCATGAAGAGCGGGGTGTCCTTGATCTCCAGCTGGCGGATCTGAAAGTCGACTTCGCCGGCGATGATGCTCAGCGGGATCAGCTCCGCCGACTGTACGATCTTGATCTCGACGGCGTCGATGTAGGGGAGCTGGTTCCCGGCGGGGTCCACCTTCCAGTAGTACGGGTTGCGCTCGGCCACGGCCCGCTCCGCCTCGCGGTATTCCTTGACCAGCCAGGGGCCAAAGTGCGGGATCTCCGGGTAGAGCATACGGTTGTTGTAGCGGTCCACCAGGTCCTTGATGTCGGTATCTTTGTAGGCGGTGTTGTACTTGTAGTGGAACTGCTTGTAGTAGTGAGCCGGGATCACCTGCCAGGCGGTGGCGCGTGACCCGGTGCCGCGAGACATCACCTGGATGAACAGCGGGTTGGGCGCCGCGAAGCCGAGCTGGAGGGTATAGTCGTCCACCAGGGTGAGGTCCATCGGCTTGTCTTTGACGAAGGTGCCCGTCTGGCGGCCGATGTTGATCTTTTCGTCGAGGACCATGTCCTGCCACCAGAACTGCCAGTCCTTGGCGGTCAGCGGCTGCCCGTCAGACCACTTGATCCCCTTGCGGAAGTTGAGGGTCAGCTGGGTGCCGTCCTCGTTGAACTGCCAGCTGGACAGCAGATTGGGGCGGTGCCCAGAGACGTCCCGCTTCCACTTGGCAAAGTTCTCCACATAGTTGGCCATGTTCCAGCCATAGATGCCGGACCCGGAGCCCATATAGGTCCACTTGCCGCCGTACTTGCCGATCTCCTCCACCGGCTCCAGCACCAGGGGCTCGAGAGGCAGGCGCTCCTCGACGGGCGGCAGCTTGCCGTCCTTGACGAGCTGCGCCAGCCCCGGGGCCTCGGAGTACTTGGACGGCGCCGCGGCGGGCGCACCCGCGGCCGGGGCTGGGGCGGCCGTCGCCGGGGCGGCGCCGCCTGCTTCGGTCGGAGCGGCCTCCGGGGTCTGGGCCGCACAGGCTGCCGCAAGAGACCCTGCGGCCACGAGCGCAGTCACGCGGAGAAAGTCACGGCGAGTTAACCGTTCCATCTTGATCCTCCTGGTGTCTCCGACAAGAACACGACTGCCACGCTTCGCATACCGGATGCCGGCCTAGCACTGGAGCCGAGTCTGCCAGCCCCGGCGATGCCAGTTGCCCGATCCTTCGAGATCCCCCCCTTCTGGCGCTTTGCCCACACCCGGGCGCGCCTGCCGACGCGCCCGGCCAGAGCCCGAACCCGTACCGGGAACACCGCGTGCGCGATGGTTCCGCCTCTAGATCGTGAGGAGCGCGGCCGAGGCCGGCTCCAGGTACAGCGTGCCCCCCTTCTTGGTGCGCAGCACCGAGGCCGGGCAGGCTGGCGAGATCTCTCCCTGCAGCGTGGCCCGCACGGCGACGGCCTTGCGCCCTTCCGGCACGACCACGAGCACATGCGGCGGCGCCAGGAGCGCCGGGATGGTCAGGCTGAGGGCATGCGTGGGGACGTCGGCCAGGGTGGCAAAGTGGCCCTCGCCCACTTGCTGCATCCGGCACGTCTCGGCCAGGTCAACGACGTGGATCACCTTGTCCGTCCAGATGACGGCCGGAGGGTCGTTGAAGGCCAGGTGGCCATTCTCGCCAATGCCCATCACGCAGGCGTCAGCGGGGTAGGTGCGTAGCAGCTCCGTATAGCGCTTCAGCTCCGCCTGCGTGTCTGGCGCGTCCCCCCCCACCCCGTAGAAGGCCAGGGGATGCACCACGTCGACCAGTTTCTCCTGCATGTAGCGGCGAAAGCTGGCCGGGTGGTCGGCCGACATGCCCAGGTACTCGTCCATGTGAAAGATACGCACGCGGTCCCAGGGGATGCCCTGCCGCTGCCGCAGCGATTCAATAAAGGGGAGCTGCGAGTTCCCGGTGGCCAGGATCACCGAGGCCGTACCGCGCGCGGCGACAGCCTCGTCGATAATGGCGACCAGCGCGTCAGCAGCGTCAATCCCCATCCGTGCCGCATCTGGGGAGATGCGCACCTCCAGCTCGCCGACCCGCAAACGACGCACACTTGCCTCAGGTGACATGCCGCGAACCTCCGTCATGAGTGAGCAAACCGGACAACAGTAGAAACACCTGCCGCGGGGGCTCCCCGCACCACTGCCTAGGTCCAGTTGGAGCGCAAAAGGGCCGGCTCCATCTGGGCCACGTACTCGTTCACCACCAACGCACAGGCACCGACACAGGCGGAATCGAGCGACAGCGCATTCCGCTGAATCTGCACATCGCCATACGACAGGGGGAACGCCCGACGCTGGGCGGTCTTGCGGATGGCGTTCAGGACCACCTCGCCGGCCTCGGCAAGGTACCCGCCAATGATGACCATGGACGGGTTGAAGAGGTTGATCAGGTTGGCCACACCGATGCCGACAAAATCACTGGCCTTGCGGATCTCCTCGAGGACGAGGGCGTCACCGTCGCGGGCGGCGGCGATGATCGCCTGGTAGGTAATGGGCTCACGGAGGCGGGCGTCCTCGCCGCGGCGCAGGCGCCCCCGGATCGCCTCGCGGATGGCCGGCAGGCTGGCCACCGTCTCCAGACAGCCGCGGTTGCCGCACACGCACTCGGGCCCGTCCACCAAGACGGTTGTATGGCCGAACTCGCCGCCATAGCCCGTGGCGCCCAGAAACAAGCGCCCCCCGATGAACACTCCCGCGGCAATGCCATCCGAGACCGACACGTAGACCATATCGTCGACGCCGAGCCCCGCCCCGTACCAGTGCTCGCCCATGGCGCCGGCGCGCGGCCTGTTGGCAATGCTGACGGGGAAGCCCAGCTCCGCAGAGAGGCGCTGGGCCAGGGGTACGTCGGACCAGCCCAAACTCTCAGAGAACACGACCACCTGGCCGGCGGGATCGGTCGGCCCGGGGACGGCCACGGTGAGGCCGAGGCAGGGGCGTTGCTCGGCGGCCAGCAGCTCCCTGGCCATCGAGCAGATCAGGCCGATGTAGGATTCCACGCTGGTTGAGGAGACCTGCTGCAGGGTGTGGCCGAGGGGGGAAATGCCGATATCGGTGACGATGCCGCGGCATTCGGATCTGCCGACCTCGATACCCAGCGCCACCCCGAGGGCATTGTTGAGGTGGAGCGCCCGGTTGCGGCTGCCGTCCTTGCCCCCCTCGTAGAGGACGCCGCTCTTGAGCAGTTCGGCGACGAGGCTGGAGACGGCCCCTTTACTGAGGCCGGTGGCCTCGCTGAGGGCCGCGCGCGTCAGGCCGGTTGTGCGGCGCACGGCAGCGATCAGCGTGGCACGGTTCACTGCCCGCATCGACGTCGCAGTCATGTGCGCCCGCGTTCCGGCGCTTGCCCTGGCAGGTTCTCGAACAGACATGGCCGAACACCCGCGCGAAAGGCTCCGCTATACCGCCCATCTAGTTCACGACGTGAACTTACAAGGTCACTGTATTGCACGCCCGGACGAGAGTCAACGGCTCGGGCCGCGAAAGTGGTGTTTCCGTGCAAGAGTTGTACATCCTGGCGAAACAACCGCTCCCCGGCGCCGGCTGCCTGTTTTGACAGGGCGCCCCCGGCAACCTAGAATCGGGCCGGTCGGGGAGCTTGGGGGGCACATGCCACACACAGAACGACTCGGGACGACGATCAGTCTGGTGATGCTGGGGCTGGTGCTATCGGCCGTCTCGGTGTTGCCCGGGCGCCAACTCTTGTTCACTGTCTTTGGATCTCAGCTGAGCGTGCCGCTTTCGGGCCTCACCCAGCTGGCCATCGTCATGGTCGGCCTGGCCTGTTCCGGCACCGATGCCGTGATCCAGGCGCACCCGCTCAACCGGCGCCGTTCGCTCCCCTACGCCGCGGCGTTCTGGGCCCTGCCCGGCGTGCTGAGCGTGGCCAGCCTCCTGCTGGTGCGCCAGCTCCCCTGGTGGGGATACCGCCTCGCCTTTGTGCTCCTTTCCGGCGCGCTGCTGGCCGTGGTGATCGTGGCCCAGTACCACACCGTCTCGTCGGACGATCTTCGCCTGCGTGAGGCACGCCTGGCGCTCAACATCCTCACGTATGCCCTGGCCGTCTTTTTCTTCGTGGTCGTGTACGGCTCGCGCCTGCGGAGCGTCGTGTCTGCTACCAGCATCATGGTCGTCAGTGCGATGCTGTCTCTGGAGCTGTTGCGCAGCCCGCGCGAGGAAATCGGGCGCACCTGGATCTACGCCGGCGTGATCGGCCTGCTGATGGGTGAGGCGACCTGGGTGCTCAACTACTCGGCGCTCGACGCCCGCGCCGGGGGCGGCCTGCTCCTGGTGATCCTCTACGTGATGACGGGGTTGGCCCAGCAGCACCTGTGGCGGCGGCTGACGCGGCGGTTGGTCATCGAGTACGTGGCCTTAGGCCTGGCCGCGCTGGGCTTCATCTTGCTCACCTTCGGCTGGCCGTAAGCGGACGCGCCGCCAGGAGCCAGATACCACAGCGCGCCGGAGGGGAGCCCTCCGGCGCGCTGTGTATTTACTGCCCAGCCGCTGCCTAGTTGATGCCCACGTCATACGTGGTGGGCAGGAACTGGATCCAGGAATGCCCCGGGCGCAGGGGGATGTCGTTCCCGTCCGCATCGATGAACTGGAAGAGCATCTTGGCTTCCTTGCGCCACCAGGACCCCTCATACACTAACCCGTCGCGGAAGATCTGGGCGCGCCCACCGCCCTTGAGGGCGATGCCGATGGCCGTGGCGCCGTTGGCGTCCTCGACGATATTGGTCATCCAGTGCTTGGCATAGATGACGATCACGTTCTCACAGGCGACCTGCTCGCCCGTCTCGGCATCGGTATAGGGCCTGCCCTGCACCCAGCGCCGGTAGGCGAACGCCTCGGGGTCCCAGG
>JAAZBY010000104.1 GCA_012513595.1 Chloroflexota bacterium | reverse complement strand
TACCGAGGATGCCGGAAAAGTCGGTGTCATCCTTGGTGTAGGCCTCGTAGACGAGCACCTCGCCGCCCATCGCCACGAACGCGTCGCGCGTATACTCGGCGAGGCCCTTGACGTAGTCGTTGCCGACGTCATAGAGCACGGCGGCCCTGGACTTGCCCAGCTGGCGGGCCAGTGCGGCGATGGCCTGGCCCTGGAAGGGGTCCAGGAAGCAGGCGCGGAAGACGTACTGCTTGGTGGTGCCATCCTCGTTTACGGTGACGGTCGGGTTGGTGGAGGTAGGCGTGATCTGCAGGACGCGGTTGGCCTCGGCGAGCTCCGAGACGGGGATCGAGGCGCTGGAGCAGACCTCGCCGATGATGTACTGGACGCCGTCCTCAAAGATGACCTTGTTGGCGGCGTTGGCGGCTTCTTGAGCGTCGCACTTGGAGTCGGCGATCACCGTCTCGAACTCGACGCCCTCCGCCTCTTCCATGGCCATGAGGGCGCCGTTGCGAGTGGATTCGCCGAAGGTCTTGACGTCGCCGCTGAGAGGCACGACGATGGCCACTTTGGCCTTCAGAGTGGCGCCGGCCGGGTCAGCAGACCCGCTCTGCTCGCTGGCTGGCTGCACACAGCCTGCCAGAACGAGCGACAGGACGATAAGCAGGGAAACCAAGACGGGCAGATGGCGCTTCATGTCGCACTCCTTGTGATGGGGCACAGGCAAAAGAGCGTGACAGCCACGTACAACGAGGCTGTCCATTGCCAGGGCACAACATGATCGGGGCGGCCAACCCCTCGGTTCCTCGCATAGGAAACCGGCGGCACTGCCTTGGGGGGTCAGGTGGGGCTCGTGTCCCTCCCTGCGCGGCGCTGGGGTCTAGCAGGAGTTCCTGCGATGGTTGTGCGCCATTATAACACATGCAAGGGCCGGGCACAACAGGCAAGTCGGGCGTCGGGCGCCAAGTAGGGGGAACCGCCCGGCTGGGCGGCACCCCCTGGCGCCCTAGCGAAGCCTGATCAGTTTCAGCGCTTCCGCATAGGCGTAGCCGTGCGGCTCGCCCGTCTCACGGGCGCCGCGGCGGATGCGCTCAGCCAGCTCCTCATGGTTGCCGCGCAGCTGGCTGGAGTGCCGCGCCAGCGCCGCGATGCGCGTGTCGATCGAATCGGTCACGTCCACCCAATAGTCGGGCGAGTCGGTCCAGTACAGGTAGATCTCTTTGACGCGCCAGGGCTCCTCGTCGCCGAGCTGCTCGGGAAAGATGTACCACTCGCGGGCGGCGTACACCGCATCGAGGGCCACCTGGCCGGCCACGCGGTGGTCGGGGTGGAGCTGGTAACGCCGCCAGGGATCGATGGCCAGCAGGATGTCGGGCTTTTGCCGGCGGATGATGCCGCACAGGTGGCGGCGCAGGTCCATGGTGTTTTCCAGCATGCCGTCCGGGTAGTTCAAGAACTTGACCGAGCGGACGCCCAGGTCCCGCGCGGCGGCGCGCTGTTCTTCCTCGCGGCGGGCGGCCAGCTGCCCGGGGCGAACGCCGGGGTCGTGGGAGCCCTTGTCTCCGCTGGTGAGGAGGACATAGTCGATGAGGCGGCCGTCCTTGGCCCACTTGGCGATGGTGGCGGCGCAGCCGAACTCGGG
>JAAZBY010000103.1 GCA_012513595.1 Chloroflexota bacterium | reverse complement strand
CCAGGATGATGGCCCCCGTCCACAGAGAGATGAGCATCAGGGCAAAGTTGGTCACGATGGTGGGCAGGGTCGGCCGCAGGATGTACTGCCGTTCGATGTCTCGCGAGGAAAGCCCCTTGGCCTTGGCCATTTCGACATAGTCCTCGCTCGAGTAGATCAGGAAGAAGGTCCGCCAGGAGTACACGCTGGCAAACACGGAAGAGATCACCATGGCCGCGACGGGCAGGACCATGTGCCGCAACACGCTCAGCCCGTAGGCCAGCGGTTGCTCGGGCACGGGAGCATCGACCATGCCGCCGTAAGGCAAGACGCCCCAGATGGCGGCGAAGAAGAGGATCAGGAACAGCCCATAGAACCAGGCCGGTGCCGCCGAGATGGGCGACATGGCGATGACGATGCGGTCCAGCAGGCTGCCATAGCGGCGCGACAGAAAGAGCGCCATGCTGATGCTGAGGAAGAACAAGAACAGGTTGGCCGAGGCAAAGAGCACCAAGGTCGGCGGCAGGCGCTCCAGGATGATCAGGCGCACCTCGCGAGAGCCGCTGTCAGAGGTGAGGTGTTCCGCCTTGCCGAGGTTGAGGGTGAGCGCGTTCTCCAGAAAGCGGACGCTGCGCACCACGAACGGCTGGTCGAGGCCGTACCGTTTCTCCTCCAGCCGGGTCCGCTCCTCAATGAGGCGGTTGCGCTCTTCGACCGGGATCTTGCGCAGATCCGGGCTCATGCTCATCTCCATGGCGATCCCCTCGCGGATCTGCCCGCGGCGGATGTTGTCGACCGCGCCGCCCATGTTGGCGATGAGAATGGTCAGGTAGACGCCTACGATGACGGTAAAGGAGAGCAGCGCAGCGCGTGCCGCGGTGTACTTGAGCACGCGACCCAGGGCACTGGTGCCCCAGGACCAGCGTCTGGGCGCGGGAGCGCCCTCCACCAGCAGGGGTGCTTCGGCCATACGATCCCTACTTTCTGGCTACTACCGGGTACCAGCCAGGGGCGGGGAGAGCCCCGCCCCTGGATAGTGCGGTTCCAGCGACCTACTTGGCCACGACGAGTTGCAGCGCCGCAGAGCTGGGCACTGCCACCGTCTTGGAGACGACCACCACCTCCAGCCGGGTGGAACCCTCGGCCAGCTTGGCGGTCTGCTCGGAGGTGAGCTTGATCTCGTAGAGCCCCTCTTCGACCATGGCGGCCGCGTCCACAACGGCCAACTCGCCCGCCGAGTCAAAGAGGAGATACTTGACCTCAGAGATATCGTCCGCGGGGTAGGGGGCGTCGTTGAACTCCACCCACACCTCGTAGACGGCCTCCTTGCCCTGGTTCACCATGCCGGGCCGTCCAGCTCGACGTCCGCGATCGGCGCGGCAGCAAAGCGCTCCCACTTGGTAGCCGGGTCGGCATAGTCGAGGAAACGGCGCAGGATGACGGTGCCCTCCACCGGGAAGGCGCGCTCCAGATAGTAGGGGCCAGTGCCAACCCAGAAGTGCCCGCGGGTGCGGTACCATTCCTGGAGGTTGGCGTAGCGCTCGGCCACCTCTTCCTCAGTGACGAACTCACTGAAGGTCGGGGCGTACGGCACAAAGGTGGTCGAGATCGCCTCGGTCAGGTGCGCCGAGAGGAGCTCCATGCAGGGGCCGGCGATAAAGCTGGTCCACTCGGTGTCGTTCTCCTGGGCCTTGGCCGCGGTGTAGGCCATCTCACCGGCCTCTTCGGCCAGCAAGCCCATGGTCAACACGTGCCAGGAGCCCTCGCCCTGGTTGTAGTACGGCCACCAGTCCGACACGGACATCTCCGCGTCCAGCTGGTAGAGGTCCGAGTAGGTCTCGATCACCAGCGGGTCGACGGACGTGATCTTGACGCCCTTGAAGGCCGACATGAAGGAATCGAACTCCGGCACGGCGTTGGCGTCGTAGACCTTGCTCTCTTCCTTGGCCCGGTCAAAGGTCAGGATCATGTTCATGATAAAGTCGCCGACAGAGAGGTTGCTGCCGTCGTGCCACTTGCTCGTCTCGTAGAGGTCAGCCGGGTAGTAGACCACCCTCTTGCGCAGCGCCGTCGCCGTCTCGGTGTAGACCTCGCCAGCCGTGAGGAACTTTTGGGCCACCGGGTCCCAATCCACCCAGGCGTCCTCGGGAACCTCGATCTTGGGGGCGAACTCCAGGTTCACCCAGTCGTGGGTCCTGCCGACGGGCAGGCCTTCCTCGATCACGACGTCGGCCTTTTCGATGCGATGCGGCCAGACGAGCCCGGTGTACGGATCGTACATCAGGGCGATCTCACCGGTGCCGCGGATCAGCATCATGTCGTAGATCCAGTTGGAGCCAGCCAGCGGGTTCCAGGGCTCCGGCAGGATGCTGGGCAGACCGATGGTCATGGAGCCACCGACCTCGCCCGCGCGACGCAGGGTGACGGGCCACAGCCAGGCACCGCCGACGCCACCGTACAGGTCAGCAGCCACCTGGACCTCGTTGCGCGCAGGGGTGATGGAGGCCTCGTCAACCAGGAAGATGCGGTTGGAGTCCTTCATGGCCAACTCGAGGGCCTCGGCCATCATCTCTCGGCGCTCTGCGAGGTTTTTAAAGTCGTTGTTCTCCAGCCGCTGGGCCAGTTCGTAGAACGCGGGATCGTTCTTGTACTGCTGCCACAAGAGGTAGGGCAGGCCCATGTCGGTGTAGAAGAAGGCAAAGTTGTCCGCCAGGTTGCGGGGCACGACCGTGGTGACCCAGCCACCGGTGTAGATGCTGAACTTGCCCTCGGTGGGATCGCCGCGGGTCCAGATCGGGGAGGCCTCGGCGCCCGTCTTGTAGTCACGGACGGTGGTAAAGCCGATGTCCTCGAGCTGGTTGGCCACATAGTCGCCGATGTCGCGGCGCTCGTCCTCCGTGCGGATCAAGAGGATGATCTCGACGGGGGAGCCGTTGTAGGTCCACTTGCCGTCAACAAGCTTGGCGCCAAGGGCCTCCATCTCAGCGGAGATGTCCTCCTGGGCCTTGTCCTTGTTGTAGGCATACTGGAACTCGATCTTGCGGGCCACGTCAGCCAGCGCCGCATAGTCGTTCGAGGCGTTGTTGAGCGGCAGCCAACGCGGCACGGCCATGCCGCCCATGAGCTCCTTGGCGATGTACTCGCGGTCGACCAGGATGTTCATGGCCTCGCGGATCTTGGCCGAGGAGAAGGGGTTCAGCCTGCCGTCGGCGAACTCGGGGCCGGCCGGGTTGAAGGTCAGCTCGTTGTAGGAGCCGAACGACCTGGTAAAGCTGAGCTTGTCCGACTCTTCCACCATGCGGGCGACGTCCGGGCTGGTCACCTGGTAGGCGTAGACGTCGATCTCCCCGGTCTCCATCCGGTTGACCGCTGCGTCGGCCGAGGGCTCCTCGATCACGACGACGGTATCCAGCCAGGCGCCGGTGCGGTCCACCGGTTCCGGCGTGACCTCTTTCTCGATCTCCTTGGGCACCTCGACGGTCTCTTTGACGATGACCTCCGAGACTCGGGTGACCTCTTTCTCGATGATCTGCGGCTCGGCCGGCGCTGGTGTCGGCGTCGTACAGCTCGACAGAACCATCGTGATGGCGATCACGAGGCTCAGCAGCATTACCCATCTGTGCTTGGCCATCTTGTCCTCCCTGGTGGCCTGGTGGATCCCCGCAACGCCGCGCGCTGCGGGCGTCTCTGCCGCCCCCCCCACGAATGCGGCACTCCGTGGACGGTTCGGTGTGGATGCAGCCTCAACTGCCGCTGTAGCCTCCTTATCCGAGCGTACAGCCAAATGAGGCGTATCCTCGCCTGCATCATCGCAACGTGGACATCGCCCTGGCGGGATGGAGCGCCCTGACCACTTCATCGTGCGGCGCGAAAGGCGACGTGCTGGGGCTGGCCCCCCGGTCGGGGGCAGCCCTGGGCCCGCTCGGCCAACGCACTGGGCCGAGTGGGGACCACTCGAGAGGATAGCGGCGACGTCGTGGCGCGTGGGTAACGCTCCACTCCCCCGCCGAAACATCCGGCCTGCCAGCCAGGACCCGCCCGCTCGCGGCCCCCAGGCAAGCGCCCCTGTCAGGGGCCGGGGACCGGGCGTGATGGGTGCCGCTCGGCAGCCGATCGAGACCGGATTCTACGGGGTATCCAGCAGCCTAGCGGCCTGACCGATACCCTACGTAAGTATACCAGTAGGACGCGATCCGGGCAACCCGTCCACCCGTGAACGTTCAGCGGCCCACGCTGGGGCGCCCTGCGCCGGCAAGCCCCCAACCAGGCAGGAAGGGCGGCGCCCGCCAAGGGGGAGAAGGACGCCCTGCATACCAGGGCAGTCGGCGGCCATCGATCCCCTTACCCTGACGATGGGCGCCATTGTAACGGATGCGCTGCAAAGCGCAAGGGCCAGCGCCCCGGGGAGGCGCGCGATCGGAAGATGAGTATTTACCTTGCTCTTACAAGTTCTTCACGCCACGTTGACGTAGCGCTGCAGAGTTCCAAGTATCCTCATGTTGCAAGTGCTTGTAGGTTGTTGGAGGAACCATTCGCGGTTGTCCACCGAGACGAGGGGATCGCCCATGGAAACGCCCGTTGGCCTGACCGCCCTGCGGCAGGATCTCACCCACATCATCGATGAGGTCAAGTACCGGGGCACTCAGTTTGTGGTCATGCGCTATGACGAGCCGGCCGCGGCCCTCTTGCCCATCGACCTGTACGAGCGCTGGAAGTGCGAGCGGGAGGAGCTCTCCGAAGCCCTTCGCGACATCGGCCAGCAGCGCCCCGGCACCGAGACCGACCGAGTCATGTCGGAGTTCCTTGCGGCCCTGCAGCAGGTCCGCGAGGGTTCCAGCGGCTAAGCCAAGTAGGCCCGCAAGGGCACACAGAGCGCCGCGCGCCCACCACCAAGAGCGCATCCCGACCATTTGGCGCGAACTGAGGGGAGGACTAGATCGCACAACACCACGCATCGTCCGTAAGGAAGATCAACCACAGCAACGACACGAAAGGACACATGAACGACATGAAGGGCATTTGGCAGCGCTTCAGCCGCGACGAGCAGGGCATCACCGCCCTGGAGACGGCGATCATCCTCATCGCCTTTGTGGTGGTCGCCTCGGTGTTCGCCTTTACGATCCTGTCCTCGGGCACCTCCAGCACCCAGCAGGCCAAGGAGGCCATCGCCGGCGGCCTGGCCCAGGTCTCGGGGGCCCTCGAAGTCCGCGGCAGTGTGATTGCCGTGGGCGACATCGTGG
>JAAZBY010000102.1 GCA_012513595.1 Chloroflexota bacterium | reverse complement strand
GCCACGATCTCCTCGTCGTGCGACATGTGGGCGTGCTCGAGCTCGGTGGCCATGGTGAACCCCGGCCACAGGCGCCCAACCAGCGTGGCCAGCGAGCGCTTCCAGCGGGGCGGCGCAAAGGCCAGCCGCAGCCAGGGCGCCGAGGCGACCACCCCGGCCAACTGAGACTCCCGCCGCAGGCAATAGTTCAGCACCTGCGTGCCGCCGAAAGAGTGCCCATAGAGGAAGCGGGGCGTGTCTCCGTAGCGGCGCTTGGCCTCCGTCAGGGGCAGGCCGATGTCGCTCAGGAGCGCGTCAAAGCTGGGAAAGTCGCCGCGCGGCCCTTCCGAGTGCCCATGGCCGCGCTGGTCGTAGGTAAAGAGGGCGTAGCGCCGCTCGGCGAGGTAGCGGGCCAGCTCCTCGTACCGCGAGCAGTGCTCGCCAAAGCCGTGCACCAGGCAGACCACGGCGCGGGGCAGGTCCCCGCGCGGGGCCCACACCTGCCCGAACAGGCTGAGCCCGTCGTGGGTGTGGTAGGTGAGCGTCTCGTGTGAGATCGCCAGGTCCTCGGCGTATAAAAAGTCCATCTCTTCCGGCCTGATCATCGTCGGCGTTCCTTGCTGGGTATACTCCGCGGCGCGGGGACCGGTCGGCCCCGCGCACTCGCCCGATTCTAGGCACACCACCCCTCCCCGTCAACCCTCCCCCCGCCCCTGCGCGGGGACAAGATGGAGAGGAAGGGCAGGATTGACGGGACTCACAGGATTGACAGGATTCAGAGGATTTCCTGATTGCCCCTTTGCTCGAGAGTCGGCTGTGTCACGTACCGCGCACCCGACCCCAAGGCCAGCCCAGTCCGGCAATCCTGTGAATCCTGTCCATCCTGTCCTTCTTCTCCTCCCCCTCTGGCGATCCCGTCGCCCGCCACGCCACCGCTCGGGTCAACCCAATCCGACGATCCTGTAAATCCTGTCCTTCTTCTCCTGTCCTTCTTCTCCCCTCCCGCCGGCCGCGCGGTTGATGCCGCCCGCCGCGCGGACTACACTGGGCGCAACACTGTCCCGCCGCGCAGCGCTAGGGAGACGCACCGATGCCCAAGAAACTGGACCTGCTGGACGAACCCACTCGCGACCTGGTCCACACCGCTATGGACTGGATGGACGCCCGCTGGAACGAGGACCTCGGCCTGTTGGCCTACGCCCCGGACCCCGCCCACCCCGGCCCCGCCCACGGCGTGCGCACCGTGCGCCACGGCGTGCGCGACTCCGTCTGGTACGCCCTGGGGCTCTTGCTCCGCGACCGCCCCGGTGACGCGGCCCGCGCCTGCCGGGCCCTCTCCGCCATCCTGGACAACCAGTGGAACACGCCCGGCCGCATCTACCACGGCACCTTCCGCCGCGCCCCCGAAGAGGGCGACCCTCCCGCCGAGCCCGTCCGCTGGCAGCACTATGACCCCAACTGGCGCCAGTTCATCGGCACCATCCTGGCCATCATCATCGAGGACTATGCCCCGGCCCTGCCGCCGGCGCTCCTGTCTCGCCTGGACCATGCCATCCGCCTGGCCATCGTCGGCGAGGAGGCCGAGGGCCGCCTGACGGAGCGGTACACCAACATCTCCCTGATGCGGGCGCCGCTGGAGGTCTGGGCCGGCACCCGCTACGGAGAGGACGAGTGGCTGCGCCGCGGCGAGGCCTGGGCAGAGGCGATCTACCGCAACTTTTGCGAGTTCCAGGCCTTTGACGAGTACAACTCGCCCACCTACTACGGGCCGGACCTCTTTGCCCTCGGCTTCTGGTGCGAGTACGCCCCCTCGGCGACCCTGCGTCGCTACGCCGAAGAGATGGAGGCCGCCCTGTGGCGCGACGTGGCCCGCTTCTACCACGCCGGCCTGCGCAACATCTGCGGGCCCTACGCCCGCTCCTACGGCATGGACATGACCCGTTACGTCGCCATCCTGGGCCAGGCCATCTGGATGGCCGTGGGCGGCGCGCTGGCGCCCCATCCGCAGCCCTCGCCGGCCATGGAACACCCCAACGACCTGATGTTCCCGCCGGCCCTCGCCGCGGTGGGCGTGCGCGTCCCGGCCGACGCCCTGCCCGCCCTGCGCGCCTTCCCCGGTGAGCACACCGTCCAGCGCCCCCTGATGGGCCGTCCCTTCGTCGAGGCCTCGGCCTGGCTCGGAGAGGAGTGCATGATCGGCGCCGCCGTCACCGATCTCTCCCGCCCGGCGGGCGGCCAGATGCACCCCGCCACCATGCACTGGCGCCTGCCCGACGGGTCGATCGGCTGGCTGCGCCTCGTCGAGGGGGAGCGCGTCGAGGCCCGCGCGGCCGCGCGCACGCTGACCATCTCCTGCGCCGGGAACGCCGCCTTCCAGGTGCACGCCCCCGGCGCCGGCCTGGGCGCCGCCCGGCGAGACGCCTGGCACCTGCCGGGCCTCACCGTGCGGGTCGAGGCGTCCGCCGCGGGCTTTGCCGTGGTCCCGTCCGATGAGGGGCTGACCATATCCTATCGCGACGCCGCACGCCTGGTGTTGACGGTCTAGCGCGGCGGCCCGGGCGCAGGCGCGGCCAGGAGGGAGGATCATGAGCGAGCGCATCGCGTCCAGCGCCGGCACCGCGGGCCTGCCCCCGGGCAGCCCGGTCTACACCGGTGAGCGCCCCGTCGACCAGGCCACGATCACCTGCTACACCTGCTGCCCCGGCGGCGAGGTGCAGGTCCTCGACTGCACCGAGGGCCCCCTGCCGGCGCTGGCCGAGGGCCCGGCCCGGTTGCGCTGGATCAACGTCTGCGGGCTAAGCGACGTCGCCGCCGTCGAGCGCGTGTGCGCCCTGCTGAACGTACACCCGCTGGCCGTCGAGGACATCCTCAACACCGACCAGCGCCCCAAGATGGAGGGCGCGCCGGATTATGTCTACTTTGTGCTCAAGGCGCCCGACATCGTCGCAGACCGCATCATCCAGGAACAGGTCGCCGTAGTCCTGGGCAGGAACGCGGTGCTCTCCTTTCAAGAGTACTCGCCCGACCTGTTCCAGCCGATCATCAACCGCCTCGTGAAGGACCACGTCCCCCTGCGTGAGGCGTCGGCCGACTATCTTGCCTACACCCTGGTCGATGCGATTGTGGACCAGTACTTTGTCGTGCTGGAGGTGGCCGGGGAGCGCCTGGAGGCCATCGAGGAGGCCGTCCTGGCCGGCCACCAGGCGGACGAGGCCGTGCAGGCCATCCACGCCCTCAAGCGGCAGATGATCCTGCTGCGCCGCTCGGTGTGGCCGCTGCGCGAGGTGCTCGGCGCGGTGCTGCGCGACGGGTCGCCCCTCATCCAGCCGGCCACGCGCGTCTACCTGCGCGACGTGTACGACCACACCGTCCAGGTGATGGACACGCTGGACACCTACCGCGACATGCTCGCCTCCCTGTTCGATATCTATCTCTCCAGCATCTCCAACCGCATGAACGAGATCATGAAGGTGCTGACGCTGTTCGCCACGGTGTTCTCACCGTTGACCTTCATCGCCGGCATCTATGGCATGAACTTTCAGCACATGCCCGAGCTTTCCTGGCGTTGGAGCTACCCGCTCGTCTGGGCCGTCATGCTGGCCATCACCGTGGTGATGGTGGTCGCCTTCCGCCGCCGCCGCTGGCTGTAGCGCCCGGATCGCCGCGCTCCAACATCCCAGGCGTCTTCCCCCCTCTCCCGGCCCAGCCCCGTCCGCTGGGCCGGGCGGGAGAGGGGCTGGGGGTGAGGGCCGCCCCCTCCCCCGAAAGGAGCCCCACCATGACCGACATCATCGGCTGCCTGGCCTGCGACCTGACCGCTGGCCGCCGCCAGCCCCCCGGGGGCAGCATCCTCCGCACGCCCCATTGGGCCGTGGAGCACTGCGTGGGGCCCCTCGGCGTGGGGGCCCTGATCGTCAAGCCGCTGCGTCACGTCGTCCACATCTGGGAGCTGACTGAAGGGGAGGCCGCCGAGCTGGGGCCGCTCCTTCGCCGGGTGAGCAGCACCATCGCCGCGCTCCTGGGGCCTGACCAGGTCTACGTCTGCCTCTGGTCGCACGCCGACTGGACGGCCTCGCACATCCATTTCGTGCTGCAGCCCGTCTGGAGCCGCCAGCGCGACGAGCACCCCCGCCAGGGCCCCTTCCTCCAGGCCGAGATGTTCGACGGCAACATCACGCCCCCCGTCGAGGAGATGGCCGCCCTGGCCGCCCGGGCGCGTGAACACCTGGGCCAGGCCCCCGCCCCCCTGCCCAGCGACGCCTGGCTGGGAGCCTAGCCGTCCCACAGATCGGAGCGCACACATGAACGACGAGGAACTGCTGCTGGTCTACGTCTCACAGGGGCCCTTGGGGGCCGAGGTGGTCCGCACCAAGCTCGAGGCCGAGAACATCCCCGTGGTCCTGCGCTTCTCCGCGCTGGGCCGGGCGCTGGGCCTCACCTTTAACGGCCTGGGGCAGGTGGAGGTGTGGGTGCGCCCCGCCGACGCCGCCGAGGCCCGCGACCTCCTGGCCGAAGAAGACGAGGACCTCGGCACCGTGGTGCCGGGCCAAGCCCCCGGCTGAGCGCCCCCACAGGCCCCGTGTTGCGCGAAGAAAAGAAGGACAGGGTTCACAGGATTGACAGGACTCCAGGACTGCTCCAACGACAGGTACCCTAAGGAGCCATAACCAGCCAGGCTCCAAATCCTGTCAATCCTGTGAATCCTGTCAATCCTGTCCCTCCTATCTTCCCACGCCGGTCGGCCGATTGCCGGGCGACGCGCCTTGCGGTATAGTTCCTGGGCCTGTTCGCTACCCCTGCCATCATCTGCGCTCATCATAAGGAGCATCGCCATGCGCTCAAGATATGCCCTCGCCGGGCGCCGCCCGACGCCGACCGTGCTGATACTGTGCGCCGGGCTGGCCGTGGCGGCCACCTTGCTCGGCGGCTGCGGCCTCTTTTCCTCCGAAGATGACGAGCGCGCCGTGGCCACCAACACGCCGCGGCCCGTGGCGCGCCTCATCCCCACCTGGACGCCCGTCGTCACCCCTACGCCCGAGCCGAGCCCCACGCCCGACGTCGTCGACGTCTCCAACTGCGACCTGGGCGCCATCTACGTCCGCGACGTGACCATCCCCGACGGCACCAAGATGAAGCCCGGTGAGGCCTTTACCAAGACCTGGGAGATCAAGAACACCGGCTCCTGCCCCTGGGGCCGCGGGTACTGGCTCGTGTTCGTCAACAACCAGCAGATGGGCGCGCCTGACCGGGTGCCCATCCCAGAGACGGCCCCCGGCGCCACCACCGAGATCTCGGTGACGTTGACGGCCCCCGCCGCCGTCGGCGAGTACCGCAGCGACTGGCAGATGCAGGTCAACGAGGACCGCCGCTTCGGCTCCAGCTTTTACCTGGTGATCGTCGTCGAAGGCTAGCGCCCCACCCACCCGAGGAGACCCTGACCATGGCCCTGCCCGTCACGCCTGCCGACGCGGCCTCCTGCCGCGTCTTCCTGTCCGAGCAGGACGTCGCCGCCCTGCGCGAGCGGCTGGCCCGCGGCCTCGAGCCGACCGCCTCCGCCTTCCGCGCCCTCCTGGCCGAGGCCGACGCCGCCCTGGCCCGCGCCCCCCACGTCCCCGCGCACTGGTACGTGCCGGGCTATTATGTTGACGCCGAGGGCCACCGCACCCTCAAGGGCGGCCTCGAGGGGGACGGCAACTCGGCCTACGCCCTGGCCCTGGCCTACCGCATGACCGGCCAGCAGCGCTACGCTGCCACGGCGCTGCGCCTGGTCAACGCCTGGCCCGCCGAGCTCCGCACGACCGAGCACCGCGACGACTCGACCCTCTGCTTCTCCTACCACTTTCCCGCCCTGATCCTGGCCGCCGACCTCCTGCGCGGCTGCGACGGGTGGACGGCCCCGCAGCGCGCCGCCTGGGAGCGCTTCCTCCGTGAGAAGGCCCTGCCCATGAACTGCATGGGCCGCGCCAACAACTGGGGCAACTGGGGGCTGGTGCTGGTCTCCGCCATTGCCGCCTACCTCGGCGATGCCGACCTCCTGGCGGCCGCCGCCAACCGCTGGCGCGAGTTCATCGCCAGCCAGATCGCCGCGGACGGCCACCTCCCCCACGAGGTGGGCCGCAACCACGGCACCGGCGACCATGGCCTCTGGTACTCGCACTTTTCCCTGCTGCCGCAGACCATCGCCGCCGAGATCCTGCGCACCAACGGGATCGACCTGTACGACTATGTCTCGCCGAACGGGCGGACCCTGCGGCAGGCCTTTCACCGCGTGGCGCCCTGGGCCCTGCGGCCGGATACCTTCCCCTACTACCAGGGCCAGCCCCCCGCCCCGGACGGCGCCTTCTATGCCTCATACTTTGAGGTGTTGAACCCGCGCTGGCCCCATCCGGAGGCCACCGCGCTCCTGGCCGCGCGGCGCCCGCTGAGCGCCACGCACTCGGCGCCGCACCTCACCTTTACCCACGGCCAGCCGCTGGGCAGCCCCTGAGCCCGGCTTGTACCGGGGGGCGCGCCGCGTCGTCGGTTCGCCCTTGGCACCATCACCGTAGCGGAGGAGAACCCATGGCCTTCTTTGACCTGAAACTCGAAGAGCTGCGCGCCTACCGGCCACCGCGTGAGGAACCGCCCGATTTCGACGCCTTCTGGGATGAGACGCTGCGCCAGGCCCGCGCCTTCCCCCTGGAGGTCTCCTTCGAGCCGGCCGATTTCGGCCTGCGCACCGTCGACGTGTTCGACGTCACTTTCCCCGGCTACGGCGGCCAGCCGATCAAGGGCTGGCTCCTGCTGCCGCGCGGGCGCGCCGGCCGCCTGCCCTGCGTGGTGGAGTTCATCGGCTACACCGGCGGCCGCGGCTTCCCCTTTGAGTGGCTGACCTGGTCGTCCGCCGGGTATGCCCACCTGGTGATGGATACCCGCGGCCAGGGCTCCGGCTCGCGCCACGGAGATACGCCCGACATCGCCGACCTGGGCAGCGGCCCGCACGTCTCCGGCTTTATGACCCAGGGGATCCTTGACCCGCAGGCCTACTTTTACCGGCGGGTCTTTACCGACGGCGTGCGCGCCGTCGAGGCCGCCCGCAGCCACCCGCGCGTCGACCCGGACCGCATCGCCCTCTCGGGCGGCTCGCAGGGCGGCGGCATCACCATCGCCGTGGCCGGCCTCCTGCCCGACGTGGCCGTGGCCATGCCCGACGTGCCCTTTCTCTGCCACTACCGCCGGGCCATCTCCTTGGTCGACTCGGCGCCCTATTCCG
>JAAZBY010000001.1 GCA_012513595.1 Chloroflexota bacterium | reverse complement strand
TGAGCCAGGGCATCTTTTCGCCGGCCCAGCTGTAGGCCACAAAGGCGACCACCGACCAGTAGATGAATAGCGCTACAAACGGCACCGGCGGCGCTCCGGGGCGTTCGACCGCCTGCGGCAGGGCCTCCGGCTCGCCGCGGCGCAGATAGTACACCACCCCGCCGGCCCCCACCAACACCGGCAGGTACTCGTAGAGCGACATCGTGAACAGGTAGTAGTACCAGGGCTGGTCGCCGCGGGCCACGCCGTGTTGCGACAGCCAATACCCCAGCTGCCCGACCGTGCCGGTGGCGAACCCCTCCACCGGGTTGGTGAACAGAGAGGTGAACAGCGGCAGAAAGATGCCCCAGAAGATCCCGGCGCACACCAGCCAGCGGCGCCGGTCCCACAGCACGCCGACCAGGGCGCTGATGGCAAACATCGCCAGCAGCACCAGCCCCTTCCACACTAGCCCCGTGTTATAGTCGACCGGGTCGCCGCCCAGTATGGCGATCGGGAAGGCCGCCGCGAACGGCAGGATCAGCGTGCCGATCACGATCATCAGGTCGAAGGAGGGCAGCGCCACCATCTCGCGCCAGGTCAGCGACCGATCGCGCAGCCAGTGGCTGGCCCAATACAGGAACAGGAACGTCCCCAGGATAAAGATGGTGATAAAGCTGGTCTCTTTGCCAGCCAGGCTAAGCGAGAGCGCCGCCGCCAGCCAGTACAGGTCGCGCGTCTTTCTCTCGGCCAGGTAGCGCAGGATGGCCAGACCCATGATGATGTTGAACAGGATGGCCAGGTGGTCATGCCGGATGAACCGCGAGCGGAACATCAGCACCGGCGATATGGCCATGAAGGCGATGGCCGCCAGAGTCCCCCACCTGCCCAGCCAACGCCGGAAGAGAAGCGGCGTCAGGGCGATCAACACGCCCACCAGCGAGGTCAGCAGGCGCGCCGTCACGTCCGAGTCGCCGAACACCGCAAACACCAGCGCCGTCAGGTGGTACAGGAGCGGCCCGTGGTAGACCGGGTTGTGCCGGTAGCCCTGCCCTGTCTCCAGCTTCCACGACTCCCAGGCATGGATGCTCTCGTCGTGGCAAAAGCCGCGCGAGCCCAGGTCGTAGAACCGCGTGAAGAGCAGGAAGAGCGCCAGGCCGATCAGGGCCACGTGCCACCAGTTCAGGCGCAGCCCATCGAACAGCGGCCGGTCGAGCAAGCCCACCGGAGCAGGGGCGGCGCTCTCAGCGCGGCCGGTCTCTTCCGGCGTGGCCTGCGATGGTTGATGACGAGTGCTCATGCGTTGTTCACCCTCGGTTATCTCTAGCGGCCCAGCAAGCGCACCCAACAGTGCACCGTCTCGGCCCCCTCAGTGCCCACCGGCTCTCGGAACAAGAACCAGCGCAGCCGGTCGTGCCAAAGCAGGCCCGAGGTGGACCAATCCCACGTCTCGCGCAGCCGGAAAGCCTGGCCGACATACTGCGCCGGCCAGTCGGCCGGCCCCTCGCTGTGGCGGATCAAAACCGTGGCCACGGGGGCGCCGGCGCGCACCATCGGCTCCTCACTGGCCAGGGGATAGTCCCGCAGGTACCAACCCATCACGTCGCCCAGGGCGCGCTCGTACTCGACGGTCAGCGCCACACGGTCGGTGACAAAGTGCGCCGCGGTGGAGGCCACCAGCGTCTCCAGATCGCGCATCTGGACCGAGGTCGGGTTGCGCAGAATCGGCTCGCGCGGGTCGCGCCCCGTCTGGTAGGCCAGCGCCGTCGAGGCGCGCACCGTCAGGCCTGCCAGCAGCGTCAGCGCGACCACCGCCCCCACGCGGATCCCCTGGTCACCCGCCCATAACCAGTAGGCCACCCAGGCCACCAGGAGCGCCCCCGCCGTCAGCATGGCGTAGCCGCGCCAGGCGTCATCGGCCACGTGCACATAGCGCGTCAGGGCCACCAGGCCAAAGCCGACGACGATGAAGGCCCCGTAGACGGCGATGCCGTCCTGCACGGTGAACCCCGGGCGCAGGGCGTCCCAGGCGCGCTGGGCGCCCCGCCCGGCCAGCACCACCAGGGGCAGCAGCGCGTCGAGCAGCCAGGCCGGGTCGCGATGCCCCAGGGCGGTGCCGAGAAGGAGCGCCATGAGCGCCCATAGCGCCAGCCCGGTGTCCAGTGCCTCACGCCGAGCCACACCCCAGACCACGCCGGTCAGCGCCAGCGCGATGGTGAGTGGCTCGTAGATCACCAGCGTCGTGAGGTAGTAGAATGGCCCCAGCCCTGAGGCTTCCGGCCGCAGGGCCGCCACCCAGCGGCCGACCCAGGCCACGCTCTGGCCCACGCCGTCGACGTTGGCCAGCAGGGCGCTGCCGGCCAAGAGGAAAGAGCCGCCCGCCAGCCACAGGTTGGCGGGTTCCCCCAGGGCACGCAGCGCAGCGCCCAGCGGCGCCCAGCGTTCGCCATCGCGGCTGAAAAGGCGCGTGGTGGCCACCACGATCCCGAGGCCCAGGAGCGTCGTGATCATGCCCGGCCCGGCCGTCAAGCCCAGGCCCAGGGCCACCGCAGCGACGCGCGACGCGCGCACGCCTCCGCCGCGCACGTAGCGCCACAGCGCGGCGACGAGCAGCGCGCCGAAAAAGGCCGACAGGATCGGCCAATCCGCCGTGCGCGAGTAGAACACCCAGCCCGGCGCCAGCGCCAGCAACAGGGCGGCGGCCAGGGCGCCCACCCGCCCCAGATAGTCCCGCCCGAGGTACGGGAGCCACACCAACGCGGCCCCCGCCAGCGCCGGAAGCAGCCGCGCGACCGCATCGGAGGCCTCCGTCAGCCAGAACAGCGCCAGGTTGGCGTCGTACAAGAGCGGCACGTAGAGGTCGGGGCGCGCACTCTCCCCGTGCACCGTCCGCCAGGCCGCCAGGGCCGTCTGCAGGCCGGTGGGAAGCAGCGGCCAGCGCCCCAGGTACGCCAGCCGCACCGCCAGGGCCACCAGCGAGATAGCCGCGTACAGCGCCATCTCCACCGTCAGGACGGCGGGGCGCGCCCCG
>JAAZBY010000101.1 GCA_012513595.1 Chloroflexota bacterium | reverse complement strand
TCACGAGCAAAAAGTCCTCGTGCCGGGCACGGATCCAGGCGGTGATCTCGGGGAAGCGATAGCCGAGGTCGCGGCAGGCGTCGAGGGCCTTGCGCTCCCGCTCGGTGTAGACAAAGAACTCGCACTGCCGGATGATGCCGTTCGGGCCGCCCAGCTCGTGCAGGAACTTGTACAGCTGCACGATCTGCTCGACCGTGTAGGGCTCGCGGGCTTGCTGCCCGTCGCGGAAAGTGGTATCGGTGATAAAGATCGTCTCCGGCGGGTCCATGGGGACGTGCCGGTGGTTGAACGGGATCTTGGGGACCTCGCGGTAGTTGTAGAGATGTCGGTACAGGTGCGGTTCGTCAACATCCTGGAGCGAGTAGCTATACTCTCTCTGCTCGAGCGTATGGCTGCGCTTGCTGAACTCCAGCATCTGGGGTCTCCTCTCGTGCGCACGCCCGTGCGTGCCCTGGGCTTGCTGCGACCTTGGCCAACAATCCGACTGTCACGAACCTGCGGCGCCCCGTCGCCGCCAAAGAAAAAAGCCAGCCTCCCCGGGGTAGGATGCTGGCCTGTCAACGATGACAGAGGGCATGGACCGGCCCGGTTAGTGGCTCGGCGGCCGAGGCGGCCTCAGGCCGCGTTCGGCTTTGGTTTCCCCCTGTTGTGCAGTGCGCGTAGGCACGAGCAGCGCGATCATGACTATCTCCCGGAAAGCGCAAAAGGCGCCCGAAGGCGCCTTTGCCACGACTAGGCCCATGATAGCAGAAGGCCCCGGCAGTGTCAAGCGGTTGCCCTTTCGATCCCGGCTTGCGCGGAGGCGGCAGAAGAGAAGAAGGACAGGATTAACAGGATTGACAGGATTGGAAAAAAAGAAGAAGATAGGTACTATTATGAAACAAGTCTCAATGCGCAGCCAGATCAGATAATCCGTTGAGTCCTGTCAATCCTGTTGATCTTGTTGATCTTGTTGATCTTGTTCCGGCAGTGCCAGGGTTCGCCGGCGCGTCGTGGGGCTTGGTCTGGCCCGCACGCTGTGCTAGAATCGGCGCCATCGGTGCCGCCACGCCGCGCGGCGCGCGGCGGCCCGCCCGCTCGGGCCTTCGGAGAGGTGAGTCCCCATGACCAGCGACAGCCCACATCACGTGCTGGCGGCCCTCACGGCCCTGGCCGACCCGGAACTTCGCCCACAGGCCTCCCGGTACCTGGCGGCCCAGGGGCCCGGGGCCCTGCCGGTGCTGCTTGCCGCCCTGGAGGGAGATGACGAGGCCGTCGCGATCGCCTCCGCCGAGGTCCTGGCCGGCCTGAGCGACCGTGAATCGCTGGCCTCCTCCCTCAGCGCCCTCGGCCGGCAGGCGTTGTACGGTCCCCCTGCGGTGGCCGTGGCGGCCGTCACGGCGCTGGCCGCCCTGCCCCTCAGCCGGGCGACGCTACTCGTTCTTGAGGAGGCGCTCACTGGCGAGCGCGGCGTGGTGCGTGCGGAGGCCGCGCTGGCCCTGGCCCGCCTCGGCGCCCAGGGGGCCGCCGGGCTCTCGCGGCGGGCCATTGCCGCCCTCGCGGCGCTCGATGCGGCCGACGTCGGCGAGGTCGTGGCCGCCTCGCTATACCGGCTGGAGCCGGCGGCGCGCGCCGTGCTGCTCCCTGTGGCGCTTTCCGTGGACGCGTGTGCCGCGGCGGGGGCCCTCCGTGATGGCCTAGTCCGTCGGCGCACCGCCGCCGACGCGGCCGAGACCCTTGCCGACGTCGATACCGTGCGAGCCCTGAGCGCGCACCTCACGCCCGATACGGCCGCGGCCCTCGCCCCGGCACTGGCCGTCGGGGGTCAGGCGCTGGCCGCGCAGGAGGAGCCCGAACCAGGCGCCCAAGAGGCGCTGGAGGCCGCCACGGCAGCCCTCGTCGAGACGCTCTACCTCGTGCGCGACCCCCTGCCCCGTGCGCCGCTCCTGGCCGCGCTGGAGGCCCTCGGCGCCAGGGGCCAGCAGATTCTGGCGGCGCGCCTGGCCGACGAGGCACCCGCCCGCGTCGGGGCGCTGGCCGCCCTCCTCGCCGAGATCGGCTGGCGCCCCACGGCCGACCGCGCCGGCGCGCGCTACTGGATCGCCCGCGGCCGCTGGGAAGACGCCCTGGTGGCCGGGCCAGAGGCGCTGGGCCCGCTGGTGGAGGCCTTCCTCGCGAGCCGCGGAGAGCGCCGCGAGGCCGCCGCCCGCGCCCTGGAGCGCCTCAACTGGGCGCCCAGCGAGGACAGGCTCCGCGTGCCCTACCTCATCGCGCTGGGGCGCTGGCAGGCCCTCGCGGAGGCGGGCGGGGCGGCCCTGGCGCGCATCGGTGACGAGCTGGCCGCCGAGCGGGCCGCGGCGCTCCGGGAGGCCTCGCCCGGCGCCGGGGAGGCGCTGCGGCTGCGCCTGGTGGCGCTGCTAACAGAGGGCAGCGGCCCTGACGCGGTGGAGCCCCTGGCCGCCGCGCTGGAAGAGGATCCCTCCGCCGCGGTACGCGCGGCCGCGCTGCGCGGCCTGGCCGGCCACGGCGCGCTGGACGGCGCCCTCCTGGTGCGCTGCCTGCAGGCCGAGACGAACCGGCCCGCGGGCGCGCGCGGGGCCTCGCCGGCGCTCTGCGCCGAGATGGTGGCCGCCATCGGCGCGGCCGATGGCCCCGGCGCGGTGGCGCTGGTGGCCACCCTGGCCCGCGACGCCGAGGACGCCCCCACCCGCACCGCGGCCGTTGCGTCGCTGGCCGCCCTCTACGACCGCGAGCCCGACCAAGTGCGTGAAGCCGCCCTGGCCCTGATCGAGGCCGGGGAGGGCGCGCGCCTCGGCCCGTTGCTGGTGCGTCTGCCGGCCGCCTTCGCCGACGCTCTGGCCAGCCGTCTGGGGGAGGCGACCCCCGGCCGCTCTGCCCAGGCCGCCGCGGCGCTGGTGGCGCTTGGCCAGGCCGGCGGCGAGGTCGACGGCACGCTGCGCCCGGCCCTCCTGGGTGCCAGCGCCGAGGCTCGCCTGGCCGCTGCCAGGGTCTATGACCGGCTCGAGGCCCTGCCCGCCGGGCGCGAGGCCGAG
>JAAZBY010000007.1 GCA_012513595.1 Chloroflexota bacterium | reverse complement strand
TCGGCCTCCTCGTGCTCCACCTCGAGGTCCGAGATCGCCGTGCCGCAGCGGGGGCACCAGTTCACCAGATACTTGCCGCGGTAGATGAGCCCCTTTTCATAGAGGCGCACGAACGCCTCGCGCACGGCGGCCGAGAGCCCCTCGTCAAAGGTAAAGCGCTCGCGCTCCCAGTCGCACGATACGCCGAGGCGGCGGTGCTGCTCGGTGATGCGGGCGTGGTAGATCTCCTTCCACTCCCAAGAGCGGCGGATGAACTCCTCGCGGCCCAGGTCCTGGCGGGTAATGCCCTCCTTGGCCAGCTCGCGCTCGACCACGTTCTGGGTGGCGATGCCGGCATGGTCGGTGCCCGGCACCCAGAGGGTCGCATCGCCAACCATGCGATGATGGCGGATGAGGGCGTCCTCCACCGCGGCCGTCAGGGCGTGGCCCAGGTGCAGCGCGCCGGTGACGTTGGGGGGCGGCATGGAGATGACAAAGGGCTGCCGGCCGTTCAGGGGGCCCGGGCGAAAGTAGCCCTGTGCCTCCCACCAGTCGTAGAGCGGCTGCTCGATTTGGCTGGCGTCGTAGGTCTTGGACATCTCGGCGGGCAAAGGCGCCTTGGCGTGCATATGCGTGTTCCTCCTCGGCCGGCCGGCGGCCCCTGCCGCGGCCCGGCTCTGCTCTGGGTGCGCCTTCTCGGACGGGGGCGGGGAAACAGAAAACGCTCCCCGCGCCCCAGAGAAGGCATCTCTCGGAAGAGAGGGCATCTCGGAGGCGAAAGAAGCGTCTTTCGCGGTACCACTCCGATTCGGCAGGCCGCCCGATGCGGCATGCCGCACTCGTAGCGCGCTAACGGGCGCACCCGTACCGGCCTACTGTGCGTTCAGCCGGCAGACTCCCAGGCGACCTTCGGCAGCGGCCTCTGTGAGGGGCTCTCAGCCGGTGACCCCTCGTCTCTGGCAGGGTGGCGCTGCGTACTCCTCCTGCTCCACGTCTTTCACTCGCCATTGTAGCACCGCAGTGCGGCGGCGTCAACTTTTCTTGGCGCGTTGCCGATGGGCGGGACGCGCCGCGCCGAGGGCTGGGGCGGCCGCCTTAGCCCTGGCGGCCGGTGAGCTGCTCGGTAAAGCTCTCGCCGGCGCGGTACTCGCGCCGCCAATCGCCCACCTCGCGGGCCGCTACGGCCAGAGCCCCGAGGAGGCCGCTCGCCAGCGCCGGCAGCGGCGCCCCCGCCAAGGCCAGGAGCGGCACGACCAGCACCATGGTCAGGGCGGTGCTGCGCGCGTCGTGCCGCAAGAGGCGCCGGGCGCCGAGCCACAGCGGGACGGCCACGGCCAGCGCCCCCGCCGTCGGGAGCGGCGCCTGGGCCGCCAGCATGCCGACCAGCGTCGAGAGGCCCACCCCGCCGCGAAAGCCTATGTACGCCGACCAGTTGTGCCCGACCACGGCGGCCGCGCCGGCTACGGCCCCCGCCCAGCCCGGCCCCGGCACCGCGCCAGGGCACCAGAGGCGCGCCAGGAGCACCGCGGCCGCCGCCTTGGCCAGGTCGCCGAGGCCCGAGAGGGCCCCGATCCAGGCCCGCCCCGTGGCGCGGGCCACGTTGGTGCCGCCGGTGTGGCCGCTCCCCACCGTGCGCACGTCGGGCGCGCCGGCCAGCCGGCAGGCCAGCACCCCGGTGGGCAGCGCCCCCAGGGTATAACCGAGGAGCGCCGCGCCAAGCAGCGTGAGGGGCGTCGTCACGCTCATGCCGGCGCGATGATCCGCAGCACGCCCGGCAGCGTGCGGATCTCGACAGAGTGCAGCGGGATGGGCAGCATTTCCCCGTCGGCGTGCCCGATGATGGCATCCTCCGAGGTGATGGTGATCTCTCGCCCGCGCATCAGCCGCACGCGGGGGTCCGTCACGTGCGAGCCGCTGATAAAGCGGGGCACCATCCCGAGCATCGCTACCCTCGGCATCCAGTCGGTGATCGAAAGGTCCAGGATGCCGTCATCGAACTGGGCCTCGGGGGCTACCAGGAAGGAGCCCCCCTCGCGCGGGCCGTTGCAGGCCGCCACCATGACGACCTTCCGCTCGATGGTCTCGCCGTCGATGGTCATCGTGGCGCGCACCGGCTGCATGCTGGAAAAGATCGTCTTGAGCACCACCGGCACATAGAGGGCCATGCCGCGCATGCGGCGGAACTTGCGCGCCTCCAGGGTGACCCAGCCGTCAAAGCCGAGGCCCACGGCGTTGTCAAAGTAGCGGGTGATGCGGCCGTCCAGCCTCATCTGGCCGACGTCGATGAAACGGGTGTTGCCGTGGACGATCTGCTCGCAAGCCTGGCGGACGTCCACCGGCGCGCCCGACATGACGGCAAAGTCGTTGCCCGAGCCGGCCGGGATGCACCCGAGCGTGGCGGAGGCACCGTCGCCGTTGGCCATCATGCCGTTGACCACCTCGTGCGAGGTGCCATCGCCGCCCACGGCGACGACGATCTTGAAACCGTCGGCCACCGCCTGGCTGGCCAGGTCGATGGCCTGCCCGGCGGCCCGCGTCTCGACCAGGTCAAAATCGGCGCCCAGTTCCTGGAAAGTCTCGCGAATCAGCGGCGTGATGCGCGTGGCGTAGCCCCGGCCGGCCAACGGGTTGACGATGATCTTGATGCTCGGCATTGACGACCCCTGTCTTCGATGAGAGTGCGGCGGCGAAAACGGGCCTGATTATAGCGTAACAACACGCTCCGCCCAACCGGGTTACTGGTTGGGCGCGCCTCGGGGCGGCAAGAGGATAAGAAGGACAGGATTGACAGGATTTACAGGATTGACAGGATTGACAGGATGGATGCATGGGCTCCATGCGTCCCTGGTAGTCCTGGTTCCATAGCCCTCATCATAATCCGTTCGGCTCTCCGAATCCTCCCAATCCTGTAAATCCTGTCCTTCTTCTCTCCGTTTCGGCAAGGCGGCACTCGCGCCGGATGGGGCGGACGCCTATACTGCCCGCGCTATCCGCCGCCATGCAGAGGGGGACCATGGACTCTCGCGAACGCACCTTTCTGACCCTTGAGCACGGGCCGGCCGACCGGCTGCCCCGCGACTTTTGGGCCTCCGACGCCATGATCCGGCGCATCGAGGCCGAGTCTGCCGCGCCGTACGCCGCCTTTCTCGATGCGCACGACGTCGACCTGCGCTACATCCTCGGCCCGCGCTACGTCGGCCCTCCCCTGGGCCAGGGGCGAGATATCTGGGGCGTCCTGCGCAGGGAGGTCGACGTGCCCACCGCCCACGGCACCGAGCGCTACTCGGAGGTGGCCGCCTCTCCTCTGGCCGGGTGCGACAGCGTCGAGAGCCTGCTGGCCTACCCGGGCTGGCCCTCGCCCGACCACTATGACTATGGCGTCGTCCGCGACCAGTGCCGCGCCCTGCGCGAGGCGGGGCGTGTGGTCTGCTTCATGGGTGACCGGCTCAACCGCGTGGCCCAGCTCAAGCCGGCCATGTACCTGCGCGGGATCGAGCAGGCCCTGCTCGACCTCGCCCTGCGCACCGACCTGGCCGAGGCCGTCATCGGCCGCATCCGCGCCTTCTACCGCGTCTACCTCGAGCGGGTGCTCGCGGCAGCCGACGGCGGGATCGACATCGTCGTCACCGGTGACGATTTCGGCGCTCAGGGCGGGCTGCTCGTCTCTCCGGGCACCTGGCGCCGCCTGCTGCAGCCCGGCTTTGCCGAGTACCTGCGCATCATCGCCGGGCACGGCGCCCTCTCGATGCACCACACCTGCGGCGCGGTGGCGCCGCTGATCCCCGACATGATCGCCTGCGGGCTGGACGTGCTCCAGTCGGTGCAGCCGGAGGCGGCCGGCATGGCCCTCGGTGGGCTGCTCGACGCGTTCGGCGGGCAGATCGCCTTCCACGGGGGGATCTCGATCCAGCGGACGCTCCCCTTTGGCAGCCCGGACGACGTGCGCCGCGAGGTGCAGGCCGTGGCTGGGGCGGTGGCCGGCCGCGGCGGGTACATCCTCTGCACGGCGCACAACATCCAGGCCGACACGCCGACGGCCAACGTCCGGGCCCTCCTGGCCGCCTACGAGGAGTACGGCCGGGGCTGAGCGGCGCTTTCTGGCTCGGCCTGGCCCCTGCGGAACTGCGTCTCGTACAGGTGCGCGTACAGGCCGCCCTGGGCCAGGAGCGAGGCGTGGTTGCCGCTCTCCACGATCCTGCCCCGATCGATCACCAGGATCTCGTCGGCCGCCAGGATGGTGCTCAGGCGGTGGGCGATGACGATGCTGGTGCGCCCGGCCATCACCCGGCTCAGCGCGTCCTGGATCAGCGCCTCCGATTCGGAGTCGAGGCTGGAGGTGGCCTCGTCCAGCACCAGGATGCGGGGGTCCTTGAGGATCACACGGGCCAGCGCCAGGCGCTGCTTCTCGCCGCCGCTCAGGCGGTAGCCCCGCTCACCGACGATGGTGTCGTACCCATCGGGCAAAGCGCGGATGAACGCGTCGATGTTGGCCACGCGGCAGGCCGCCTCCAGCTCTTCCTGGGTCGCGTCCAGCCGGGCGTAGGCCAGGTTGGTACGGATCGTGTCGTGGAACAGGTAGGTCTCTTGGGTGACCATGCCGATCTGGGCGGAGAGCGACTCGAGCGTCAGGTCGCGCAGGTCGTGCCCGTCGAGGCGGATGGCCCCCTCGGTGGGGTCGTACAGCCGGGGGATCAGGTAGGTCAAGGTCGTCTTGCCGGCGCCGGAGGGGCCCACCAGCGCCACCAGCGCGCCCGGCGCGGCACGGAAAGAGACGTTCTCCAGGGCGATGGTGCGCGCCTGGGTGTGCGGCGCGGCCTCGGCGGTCGCCTGGGCGGGCCGCGCGCCCGAGAGGGCCGCCGTGACGCTGTCCATACTGCCGTATCGGCGTACGTCGCTCAGCACGGCCTCGTCCCCGCTCTCGTAGCGAAAGGTGACGTCGTCAAAGACGATCTCACCCGAGACGTCGTGCACGGCCAGCGCGTCCGGCTTCTCCGGGATGTCGACGGGGAGGTCGATCACCTCAAAGACGCGCTCAAAGCTGACCAGCGAGGTGGCAAAATCGACCGGCGCGTTGGAGAGGCCCTGCAGCGCCGTGTACAGGTTGCCCAGGTAGGACCCAAAGGCGACGATGGTGCCCACGGTAAAGGCTTCCTGGATGACCAGGTAGCCCCCCAGGCCGTAGACGAGGGCCGTGCCCACGGCGCTCACCAGGCCGATGATCGCCCCGAACAGCGAGCCCGAGTAGGCCCGCTGCACGCCCAGGTCGCGCACCTCGGCGGCGCGCTGGCTGAAGCGGTCCACCTCCAGGCCGCGGCGGCCGAATAGCTTGACGAGCAACGCCCCGCCGATGTTGAGCGTCTCGTTCATCATGGCGTTCATCTGGGCGATCGACTCCATCTGCTTGCGCGCCACCACGCGCAGACGGCCCGCCAACATCCGCGCCGCCACGATAAAGAGGGGCAGGACGGTGACGGTGATCAGGGTCAGCCGCCACTCGAGCGTGAACATCACGGCGAGGAGCGCCGCCGCCCGCACGATCTGGGTGATGATGCCCACCAGGGTGCTGCTGATGGCGTTCTGCGCGCCCACCACGTCGTTGTTCAGGCGGCTCATCAGCTCGCCCACCTTGGTGTTGGTGAAAAAGCGCAACGACATGCGCTGTAGCGACCCGTACAGCGCCAGGCGCAGGTCATAGATGACCCCCTCGCCGACCAGCGCACTGAGGCGCCGCTGGGCCACGCCCAGCGCGGCGTTCAGCGCCGGGATGGCCAAGAGCGCCGCCGAGAGCCAAAGCAGCCGCTGCATGTTCTTGGCGGGGATGGTCCTATCCAGCAGGTCGCGGATGATCAGCGGGGTGAGCAGGGCCAGCCCCGAGCTGGCCACGATGGTGAGGAGCATGCCGAGGATCGGCCAGCGGTAGGGGCCAGCATAGCGGAGCACCCGCCGCAGGAGGTGGCCCGTCACGTGGGGTTTCTCGTCAGGGGCCTCCACCAGCCGCCGAAAGCCGCGCTGCATCATCATGGCAACACCTCACTTGGGCTCAGGGGGCTGGCCCCGATTACGCAGGCGCCCGCCCGCCGCGGCGCTAGGCCCCCCGCCGGCCCCCGAACAGCGTCCAGAGGCCCTCGGCGTCCAGCCCCCGCTCGTACAGGTTCGGGGCATGGTCCGGCAGGTTGGGGTCAGCCCAGGCGCACAGCGCCGGCATGTCCACGTCATAGGGGTCGCTGCGCAGAGGCTCGGGCAGGCCCAGGGCGTCGAGCGCCGCCGTCTCACCCTCATAGAGGGTCACATAGTAGGCCGTCCAGTAGTAGAGAAAGGGCAACAGCGAGGTCCCGACGACGGCGAGGGACTCGGCGTCAAAGATCTCTCCGGTGTCGAGGATGGGATGGTCAAACGGCGTGCCGGGGGTCTCTGGCAGCCAGATGCCGAAGGTCTCCTCCGAGCCGTTGCCGCCAAACTGGAGCACCTCCTCCGGCACCGACCAATGGTATTCTCTCATCGCGTCTGTAGCGGTTACCAGCGAAAAGTCGTCATCCGCGCACTCCAGCGGGTGAATCCTCAGGTTGCCCGCCAGGAGATCCCCGCCGTTGCAGAAGCGGTAGAGGGTGCGCAGGCTCTCGGGCAGCCGGATCCCCAGTTTCGCCTCGGCGCGATGGATCTCCTCCTCCGCAGCGGGCGGGCCGAACTTGTGTAGCGGCGCGGAGAGCCGCCAGGCGCGGAAGAGATGTTGCCAGTCCATGGAGCCTGCTCCTTGTGCCGTTCGTGCCGCGGATCGACGCTTCCCGGCCTGCCCCCAGCGGAGGCCTTGGGGAAATGATAACAGCAGGCCTGCGCATGGTCAAGAAGTAGAGTCAACCACACTCGGCCCCAGCCACCGCCCCCCGGTTGACACCGCGCTGCCCGCCGCCTAGAATGGGCGGCGGTGCCAACCGAGCAACCATAGGGAGCCCATGACCACCGCGAGCGGCGTAGAATCCGGCGCGATCACCCGCTACCGGGTGCCCTCGGGCACCGCGGAGGCGGAGCTGGTCGTCAAGAACTCGATCTTTATCGGCACGGCCGGCCCCGCGCCCAACGCGGAGGCCGCCCAGGCCTTTATCGACGCGGTGCGCGCCGCCTACCCCGATGCCAACCACCACGCCTGGGCCTACCGCATCGAGGGCGGCCCGCAGGGGGAGATCGGTTCCTCCGACGATGGCGAGCCCGGCGGCACGGCGGGCCGGCCGATGCTGGCCATCCTGGAGGGGAGCGGCATCTGCGAGATCGTCGTGGTCGGCACGCGCTACTTTGGCGGGATCAAGCTGGGCACCGGCGGCCTGGTGCGCGCCTATGGCGGCGCGGCGCGCGAGGCGCTCAAGGAACTCCCCACCGAAGAGCGGGTGCTGCATCACCTGGCCAGCCTGACCGTCGACTATGCCCTGTACGGCAATCTGCGCTACCTCTTTCCCCAGCAGGGCGTGCGCATCGAGGAGGAAACGTTCGCCGAGCGGGTCACGCTGCGCATCGCCGTCCCCGCCGAGGCGTTTGACGAGGTGTCCGCATCTCTGCGAGAGCTCACCAACGGAGAGGTGCGCCTGCCCGAGCGGGTCGCTGGCCAGCGCTACTATGCCGAGGCGTAGCGGCCGCCGCGGCCGCCCGCTGCGAGGGTCCCCTGAATACGCCGTGAAGATGCCATGAAAACGCGCCACCTCTCCCTCCCCCTGGCCCTGGCCCTGCTCGTCACCCTCTTGCTGGCGGCCTGCGGGCCGCGCCACGAGGGGCCGGCCATCGTCGTGGCGGGCGGCCCTTCCGAAGAGGCCCTCCTCCTGGCAGAGATGGCGCTGGTCCTGCTTGAGGAGAACGGCTACGCGACGGAGAGCCAGATCGGCCTCCCCACCGACGCGGCGGCGCGTGCCGCGGTCGAGGGTGGCAGCGCCGACCTGTACTTTGCCTACACCGGCGAGACTTGGTCGGCCGGCCTGCACCACCATGAGCCGCTGGCTGACGCGGACCTGCTCTTTCGCCGCATCCGTGCCGAAGACGCCGAGGGCGGCATCGCCTGGCTGGGGCCGATCGCGGCAGAGGCGCGCCTGGCTTTGGTGGTGACCCCGGCACTGGCCGAGGCGGGCGGCCTGCTGGCGGCCAGCGACCTGGCCTCTTACCAGCGACGTGTGGAGCCGAACCTGCGCATCTGCGCCCCCGAGGGGCTGGCAGAGTCCGCCGCGGGGGTGCGCGGGCTGGAGCGGGTCTATGGCCTGCGCTTTGGGCGGCGCGTGGTGGCCGGCGCCAGCCGCGAGGAGGGCTACCGGGCCCTCGCGGCGGGGGAGTGCGACTGCGCCCTGGCCTACACGAACGACTCCGCCGTGCGGCTCGGGGAGGTGCGGCTGCTGGCGGATGACCGCGCCTTTGCGCCGCCCTCCAGCCTGGCCCTCGGCGTGCGGCGGGAACGGCTCGATGCCTACCCCGCGCTCGAGGAACTGCTGAGCCGCCTGGTCGAGTCGATCGACGAGGAGGCCCTGACGGCCCTCGAGCGGCAGGTGGCCGTCCACGGCATGGACCGTCGGGCCGCCGTGCGTGCCTTTTTGCGGCGGGGCAACCTGTTGCCCACCTGGCCGAACCTGCCCGGCCGCGAGTAGCGAGGCGGAGCCGGGAGGCGCGCGCCGCCACAGGACTGTCTTCTTGCCATGTGATCTAGTACCGTGCCGGAATCACCCGATATCGCAGGAGGAATGGCCCCATGCAGACCGTCGTCAAGAGCAGGACCCAAGAGGTGATCATCAGCCCCGAGCACCCCACCGTTATCATCGGCGAGCGCATCAACCCCACCGGCAAAAAGCTGCTGGCCCAGGCGCTGGCCGATAGGGACATGGGGCGCGTGCAAAAGTTGGCCCTCTCGCAGGTGGCCGAGGGCGCCGACATCCTGGACGTCAACGTCGGGGCTGCCGGGGTCGACGAAGTGGAGCTCCTGCCCATGGCCGTCCGCGCGGTGATGGAAGTGACCGAGGTGCCCATCTGCGTGGACTCGGCCAACCCCGACGCTTTGCGCGCCGCGCTGCGCGTCGTCGAGGGCAAGGCCCTGATCAACTCGGTCAACGGCGAGGAAAAGTCGTTGGCCCGCGTGCTGCCGCTGGTCAAAGAGTTTGGCACGGCCGTCATCGGCCTGTGCATGGACGACGACGGCATCCCCGCCACCGTCGCGGGGCGCGTGGCGGTGGCCCGCAAGATCGTCGAGCGCGCCGCGACCTACGGGATCCCGGCGGAGGACATCCTCATCGACTGCCTGGCCCTCAGCGTCTGCACCGACGCCACGGCCGGCAGCGTCACGCTCAGCGCCATCCGCGCCGTGCGCGAGGAACTGGGCCTGAACATGACCCTGGGCGCCTCGAACGTCTCATTCGGCCTGCCCGACCGCGAGGCGATCAACGAGGTGTTCCTGTCCATGGCCATGTTGAACGGCGTGAACGCGCCGATCGTGAACCCCAGCCCGGCGCGCAAGGGGATCCTCATCTCGGACTTGGTGATGGGGCGCGACGAGTACGCCATGCGCTACGTGGGGTACGTCCGTTCCAAGCGTTAGGCATATCGGGCCACGCAGGGGCACGTTATTGACGCATTACTGATGGGATCGAACGGCCACGGGCCGCGGATTCCGCGGCCCGTGGCCGTGTGGGTAGGAGGCGGGTATGGCCCTCGCGCTGGGCATCGATACGGGCGGCACCTATACCGACGCGGTCCTGGTGGACCATGAGACGAGCCGCGTCATCGCGCAGGCCAAGGCGCTGACGACCAAGGGGGACCTGGCGGTCGGCATCCGCCAGGCCATGGAGCGCGTGCTTTGGGAACGGCCCAGCGGCGGGGGAGAGGTGCGCCTGGTCTCCCTCTCGACCACCCTGGCCACCAACGCTATCGTTGAGGGGAGCGGCGCGCCGGTGTGTGCCCTCCTGATCGGCTACGAGGGGCGCACCAAGGACGTGGCCTCGCTGGTGCGCGCCCTGGGTACCGAGCGCTATGCCCTGATCCCGGGCGGGCACGACATCTCTGGCGAAGAGTTCCAGCCGCTCGACCTGGCCGCCGCGCGGCGGGCCATTGTCGCCCACGCCCCGCACGTGCAGGCCTTTGCCATCTCGGGGTTTTTCGGCACGCGCAGCCCCGCCCACGAGCTGGCCGTGCGCGACCTGGTGCGTTCCCTCACGCCCCTGCCGGCCACCTGCGGGCATGAGCTGACCCATCGCCTCGACGCGTTGCGGCGGGCCGCCACGGTGACGCTGAACGCCAGCCTGATCCCCCTGCTGCGTGACCTGATCGCTGCCGTCGAGGCGGCCATGCAGGCCGAGGGCCTCCGCGCACCGCTCATGGTCGTCAAGGGCGATGGCTCGCTGATGGCCGCGGCGGTGGCCATGGAGCGCCCCATCGAGACGATCCTCTCCGGCCCGGCGGCCTCTGCCATTGGCGCCCGCCACCTGGCCGGCGCCGAAGACGCCGTCGTCGTGGATATGGGCGGCACCACCACCGATATCGCCCTGCTGCGCAAGGGCCGGCCGCGGCTCAGCCCCCAGGGGGCCGAGGTGGGCCGCTGGCGCACCATGGTGGAGGCGATCGACGCCCACACCGCCGGCATCGGCGGGGATTCCCGCGTGGCCTATGACGAGCAGGGCGACCTGTGCGTGGGCCCGCGGCGGGTGATGCCCCTCTCCTGGCTCTCTTCGGTGCACGGCGGGGTGCGCCCCGAGCTGGAGGAGCAGGCCGCCCTCCTTGCCCGGCGCCCCCAGGAGGCCACCGGCGAGTTCCTGGTCCTGCTGCGCGAGTATCCCCTCGGCGAGGCCGGCGAGCCGCCGACGGCCGCCGAACTGCTCGAGGCGCTCCGGCAGGGGCCGCTCTCTCTGCGGCGCGTGCAGGGGCTGCTGCGCTACCCATCCCTCTACGCCGGCTACCTCGAGCGGCTCGAGCGGCGCGGCGCCGTGGCGCGGGCCGGGCTGACGCCCACCGACGCCGCCCACGTGCTGGGGCTGTACGACGCCTGGGACGGGGCCGCGGCGCTCTTCGGCGCCCGCCTGCTGGCCGAACGCCACGGCCTGGAGGTGGAGGCGCTCTGCCGCCGGGTGATCGAGCTGGCCTCCCGACAGGTGGCCCGCGAGATCGTGACCAAGGCCATGGGCGAGGACGGCCTGAACGGCCACCACGCCGAGGTCGACTCGGCCCTGGTGGCCAGCGCCCTGCTCCCCCAGGATGACGGCCTGCTCGACCTGACGCTGCGTCTGCGGCCGGCCATCGTGGCGGTGGGCGCCCCGGTGGGGACCTATCTCCCGCGCGTGGCGGACCTCCTGCACACGCGCCTGATCGTGCCGGAGCACTCGGCTGCCGCCAGCGCCGTCGGGGCGGTGGTGGGCAGCGTGGTCTCTCGCGTGCACGTGCTGGTGGCCCCCCAGCAGGAGGGCGAGGTCCTGCGCGTGAACCTGCCCGGCGAGGCGGTCGAGTTCGGCACCCTGCCCGAGGCGCTGGCCTACGCCCAGGCCCGCGGGGTGGAGCTGGCCCGCGAAGGGGCGCTGCGGGCCGGCGCCGCCGAGGTCGAGATCGAGGTGGAGCGGCAGGACCGCACCGCGCCGGTGGCCAACGGCTGGGGGCAGGATGTCTACGTCGAGACGCGCTTCCTGGTGACGGCCCTGGGCCGCCCCCGCCTGGCCGACGAGTGAGCGGGCCTGGCTGACAGGGAGAAGAGGAAGAAGGACAGGATTTACAGGATTGACAGGATTATAAAGCATTATGCAATCGTAAGCCGACCTAAGGCGAGATAGTACCAAGACGACGGCCCATCTGTCTTTCCAATCCTGTAAATCCTGTAAATCCTGTCAATCCTCCTAACCCCGCGGGGGAGGCGTGCTGCGCGCAGGGGCGCCGGGTTGTCGTAATCGAGGGATTCCTGTATAATAGGCGCCATTCAGACGTCCGGGGCCGCGGTCCGCGGCGCGCTATTGATATACAGAGGGGCAATGGAACGAATTGGACGCGTAGCCCGTGTGATGGGCGTGGTGGTCGACGTCCGCTTTGCCGCGGCCGACCTGCCCAGTATCCCGAGTGCCCTCCTGCTCAAGCGCCCTGGCCTGCCTGACCTCGTTCTGGAAGTACAGGAACACGTGGATCCGCGCACGGTGCGCTGCGTGGCCATGTCCTCCACCAGCGGCCTGAACCGCGGCATGGAAGTGGTCGATAGCGGCCGGCCCATCCGCGTTCCCGTGGGTGAAGAGACCCTCGGCCGCATGTTCAACGTCCTTGGGGAGCCGATCGACTCGGGCCCGCCCTTGGCGGATGACGTCCAGAGGCGCCCGATTCACTCCAGCTCTCCGCCCCTCACCAGCCAGCAACTCCCCGGTGAGATCCTCGTCACCGGCCTGAAGGTGCTCGACCTCCTTACCCCCTATGGCCGCGGCAGCAAGATCGGCCTCTTTGGCGGGGCCGGCGTGGGCAAGACCACGATCGTGATTGAGCTGATCCGCCACTCCACCCGTGACGGCGGCAGCGTGGCCCTCTTTGCCGGCGTCGGTGAGCGCACCCGTGAGGGGAACGACCTGTGGGAGAACATGCGCTCCTCCGGCGTGCTCGGCTCGACCACCCTGGTCTTCGGCCAGATGAACGAGCCCCCCGGGGCGCGCCTGCGCACGCCGCTCACCGCCCTGACCATGGCCCAGTACTTTCGCGATGAGGCCCAGCGCGACGTGCTGGTCTTTATGGATAACGTCTACCGCTACGTGCAGGCCGGCGCCGAGATCTCGGCCCTGCTCGGGCGCCTTGCCAGCGCCGTGGGCTACCAGCCCACCCTGGCCACCGAGATGGGCGAGCTGCAGGAGCGCATCACCACCACCACCGGCGGCGCCATCACCGCCGTGCAGGCCATCTATGTGCCGGCCGACGACATCACCGACCCGGGAGTGGTGGCCGCCTTTGCCCACCTGGACGCGATCACGGTGCTCTCGCGGCGCCTCTCGAGCCAGGGGCTCTACCCGGCGGTCGACCCGCTGGCCTCCTCCTCCAAGCTTTTGGCGGCCCACTATGTGGGCGAGCGGCACGTGCGCATCGCCACCCAGGTGCGCGAGGTGTTGGCCAAGTACGAGGCGCTCCAGGACATCATCTCCATCCTCGGTACCGAGGAGCTTTCGGAGGAGGACCGCCGCACCGTCCGCCGGGCGCGCCGCCTGCAGCGCTTCCTCACCCAGCCCTTCTACGCTACCGAGCAGTTCACCGGCCAGCCCGGCCGCTACGTCCCCCTGGAAGACACCCTGGACGGCTTTGAGCAGATCCTCCGCGGCGATCACGACGACCTCCCCGAACAGGCCTTCTACATGGTGGGCGGGATCGCCGAGGCCATCGAAAAGGCCCGCGCGCTGTGAGCGCCGTGCAACCCGGCCAGGTGCACCTGAGCATCGTGACGCCCGAGCAAGTCCTTTTTGACGGGCCGGTCGAGTGGGCACGGGTACCCCTGGAGGACGGGCTGATCGGCGTCTGGCCCGGGCATGATTCCCTCATCGCGACCCTCGGCCCTGGCGAGGTCGAGTATCTGGCCGGCGGAGAGGTCGCCCGCCTCGGGGTGGAGAGCGGCCACCTGCGGGTGACCGAGTCGCGCTGCGTGGTGATGGTGAGCCTGCTGGCCGGGGAAGGGGAAGCTGCGGCGCCGGCCGCGCAGGCGGACCTCCTGGATGAGGTCGCTCGGGCGCTGGGGGAGGTGCTCCCTGCTGACGCCGTGCGCCAGGTAGGGGGTGCCTAGCGTGGTCTCCGTAGGCGACCTGGTGATCGGCTTGGGCCTCGGGGCGTTGGCGGGCGCCGCCCACCTGCTGGCGCTGCGTCGCGCCGTGGCCGGGTTGGCCGGGGCCGATCCGCAGACGGCGCAGCGTCGCCTTACGGGCGGGTATTTCGTGCGGGTGGGCGCCTTCCTGCCCCTCCTGTACTGGGCAGCGCTGACCGGGCTGGGCGCCTCGTTGGGCCTGGTGGGCGGGCTGCTCTTGGGCCGCGCCCTGACGTACGGCCTCGTCGAGGGCGGCGGGCGGCGTACGCCAGGGCAGACGGAAACGCGGGAGCGGTAGGTGGATATCGAGAGCATCTTCCCGCGCACGGTAGTCACCATCCTGGGGGTGTCGGTACGCGACAGCGTCCTCCAGGCGCTTCTGGTGGTCCTCGTGCTCGGGGGGCTGGCAATCGTCAGCGCCCGGCGGTACCGCGCCTGGAACCCGCCCTCCTGGCAACTGGTGGTGGAGGCGCTGGTCGAGTATGTGGAGAGCCTGGTGCGCGACACGTCGGGCCGGGCCATCCCCGAGGTGGTGCCCTTTCTCACCACACTGATCCTGTTCATCGCCGTGGCGAACATCCTGGGCGTGTTCCCCATGCTGCAGGCGCCCACGCGCGACCTGAACACCACCACGGCGCTGTCTATGGTGGCGCTGGGTTCCTGGTTGTACTATGGCGTCCAGGCGAACGGCCTGCGCGGGTACCTGCGCTCGTATATCGAGCCGACGCCGATCATGCTGCCGCTGAACGTGCTGGGCGTGGTCAGCAGAATGCTGTCGATGGCGCTGCGCCTTTTCGGCAACGTCATCGCCGGAGAGATGATCGGCGCGGTGCTCTTTGCCCTGGTGCCGGTGCTCGGCCCCTTGCCGATGACGCTCCTGGGCCTGCTGACGTCGCTATTGCAAGCCCTGGTCTTTACCGTGCTGACCTTTGTCTTTATTGTCGATGCCATGGGGCAGGAGGACGAGCCGGCGCCGCCCGGCCCGCCCTGAGGCCCCCGAGCCGTGAGGAGTGTGAGACAACATGAGTGATGCCGCCCAGTTCGCTATCGTGAGCACGATCGTCATCGGGGTGACCATCGTGCTCGGCACGATCGTCCCCACGTTGATGGAGGGGCGCGCCGTGGCCCGTGCCTTTGACAACATGGCCCGCCAGCCCTCCGTGGCCGACCGCATCCGCGGGCTGTTGTTCGTCGTGATGGCCATCCTCGAATCGGGAGCCATCTATGTGTTGCTGATCTGCCTCATTCTGCTGTTCGCCAACCCGTTTCGGGGCACGTTCTAGGCGAAGGGATACGTCCGCATGCTTCAGCTGGATTGGCAGACAGTTTTACAGCAGATTATTAACTTTGCGGTCTTGTTTGGCTTGCTATATTGGTTTCTCTTTAGACCACTGCGGACCAAGCTGAACGAGCGCGCCCGGCTCATCGCCGAAACGTTGCAGAGCGCCCGCGACCAGGAGGCCGACGCCGCACGCCTGCGCGCCGAGTACGAACGGCGCCTGCATGGCCTGCGTGAAGAGGCCGATGATATCATCGCCGAGGCCCGCCGCGAGGCGGACGAACACGGCGCCGAGATGCTCGCGGAAACGCGCCGACGCATCGACCGCCTGACCGACGACATGCGCGCCGACCTGGCCCGCCAGCGCGACGAGATCGTGGCGCAGAACTATGAGGGCATCCTCGACGCCATCGTCGACGTGAGCGCCAACGTCGTGCAGTCCGTCACCACGCGGCGCGCCCACGACGACCTGGTGCAGAACTTTTGCGCCAGCATCTACCGCCTGCCGCCGGAAGAGGTGGCCGAATACCGCCGCGCCATCGAGGGCCGCCACCCCGTGGCCCTGGTGGCCACGCCGGTGCCCCTCTCGCCCGAGCAGACCAAGACCGTCTCCGACACGTTCTCCTCTCTGCTGGACCGGCAGGTGGAGCTCCAGGTGCGCGTGGTGCCCGAACTAGTGGCCGGCATCCAGGTGTCGGTGGCCAACAAGCTGCTGGATAACACCATCCGGCAGCAGCTCCACCGCGTGCGCGACCGTGTGCGCCGCGACCTGGTAAGCCGTATGGAAGCAGGTGCCTAGCATGCCTGACGCCACGAGAGACGCACCGCTCTCCCCGCCCGCCCCTGAGGGCGCGCGGCCTGTGGGGGCTGCGCCGCTGGCCGGCACGTTCGGCCCCCCCTCCGAACCGTTGGGGGGCGAGGTGCCCGCCAGGGCGCTGCGCCGCCTGCGGCACCGCCCGCAGGCCGCCCTAGAGACGCTGCTGGCCGGCTTTGTGCGCGAAAGCCATGCGGCCCACCCGGGCGTGCAGGCCAAGGACGTCGGCATCGTCCGCCAGGTGGGCGACGGGGTCGCCTCGGTGTGGGGCTTGCCGCAGGCGCAGACCGACGAACTGCTCCTCTTCCCCTCCGGCGTGACGGGCCTGGTCATGAACCTGGAGAGCGACTGGATCGACTGCATCCTCCTGGGCCCCTACGACGGCATCCAGGGGGGCGACCTGGTGTGGCCCACGGGCCGGCGCATCCTCGTCCCGGTGGGTGAGCGGCTGCTGGGCCGCGTCGTCAACCCCCTGGGCGAGCCGGTCGATGGCAAGGGGCGCCTCCTGGCCGACGAGCGGCGCTTTATCGAGCGCGCGGCGCCGGGCGTCGTCGAACGGCAGGCCGTCGACCAGCCGCTCCATACCGGCATCAAGGCGGTGGACGCCATCGTGCCGGTGGGGCGCGGCCAGCGCGAGCTCATCGTCGGCGACCGCCAGACCGGCAAGACCAGCCTGGCCCTCGATGCCATCATCCACCAGAAGGACCAGGGCGTCGTCTGCGTCTACGTCAGCATCGGGCAGCGCAAGTCCTCGGTGTTGCAGGTGATCGACGCGCTGGAGGCGGCCGGCGCCATGGAGCACACCATCGTCGTGATGGCCTCCCCCGACGAGCCGCCGGCGCTGGTGTACCTGGCCCCCTACGTGGGCATCACCATGGCCGAGTACTACCTCGACCATGGCCGCGACGTCCTGATCGTCTACGACGACCTGACCCGCCATGCCGACGCCTACCGGGAGCTATCGCTCTTGCTGCGGCGCCCGCCCGGGCGCGAGGCCTACCCCGGCGACATCTTTTACCTGCACGCCCGGCTCCTGGAGCGCTCGGCGCGCCTTTCCGACGAGCACGGCGGCGGCAGCATCACGGCCCTGCCCATCGTGGAGACGCGGCGCGGCAACATCTCGGCCTACATCCCCACCAACCTGATCTCCATCACTGACGGGCAGATCTACCTGAGCCCGGAGCTCTTTAACCAGGGGGTGCGCCCGGCGGTGGACGTGGGGCTGTCGGTCTCACGGGTGGGCGGGGCGGCCCAGGCGCCGATCATGCGCCGGGTGAGCGGCCAGCTCAAGCTGGAGCTGGCCCAGTACGAAGAGGTTGCCCACTTTGCGCGCTTTGGCACCGAGATCGACCGCGCCACCCAGCAACAGATCGCCCGCGGCGTGCGCCTGCGCGAGGTGCTCAAGCAGGCCGCGCATGAGACGCTCGAGCTCTGGCAGCAGGTCCTGATCCTCTACGCCGCCACCAGCGGCTACATCGACGGGCTCGAGGTGGCCCAGGTGCGCGAGTACGAGCGCGCCCTGTGGACCTATGCCCGGCGGGAGTATCGCAGCGTCATCCGCCGCATCGAACAGGAGCGCGCTCTCGATGGGGACCTGGAGCGCGACCTCGAGGCGCTGATGGCCGCTTTCGGCGAGGAATTCGCCCGGGACCGCGACTGATGGAGGACCTCGAGCGGATCAAGGACCGCCTGGAGAACATCCAGAGCGTCGAGCCGATCGTGACGTCGCTGCGCACCATCGCCATGGGCGGGTGGCAGGTGGCGCTGCGCCGCATGCGCGCCAGCAACGCCTACCTGGCCCACCTGTCCGAGGTGTTGCGCGTCCTGGTGCCGCTGGTGTCCGAGGATGACCTGCGCAGGGCGCTGGTGGTCCGCCGGGCCACGCCGCTCCGGCCGGCGATGCTGGTGATCGCCTCCGAGCGGGGGCTGTGCGGCGCCTACAACGACGTGGTGTTGACCGGTGCTGAGCGGCTGATCGCCGAGCAGCAGGTCCGCTCCGACCTGGTGCAGGTGGCGGCGCTGGGCAGCCGCGCCGCGGCCCATTTCACCTCGCGTGGCTGGCCGCTCCTCCTGAGTGAGGCGCTGCCGGTGACGCGGGTGCCCTCCTGGGGCCTGGTGCGGGGCCTGGCGGCGCGGCTCATCGGGCTGTTGGGCCAGGGAGAGATCGACGGCATCTATGTGATCGGCGCGCCCTACCAGGCCACGGCCACGCCGGAGCCGGTTTCACGGCTGTGGCTGCCGATCGACGCCAGCGTCCTGCCCGTCGATGAGGAGCCGGTTTGGCCGCAGCCGATCGTCGAGACGGACCCGCACCCGATGTTCCGGCAGGCCGTCGCCGACCGCGCCCTGGTGAGCCTGTACCGCATGGTGATGGAATCGTCCGCCAGCGAGCAGTCCGCGCGCTACCGCGCCATGGACTCGGCCACCAGCAACCTGGCGCGCCTGATCGAAGAGCTGACCCTGGCCTACCACACCGCCCGCCAACACGCCATCACCATGGAGATGCTCGACCTCATCGGTGGAACGGGTGGCCTGCGCGGCCCCGGCGCGCCACCGCGGTAACGGAGTTCTGGCCGCGCCCCCGGGCGGGGAAAGTCCGCGGCACCTGGAAGGACGAACGCACGTGTGGAATCGGGTGGTGCTCCTGGTGGCCGGGGTGGCCCTGGGGTGGAACGTGGTCAACTACTTGGTGGCCCCGGCTGAGCGGGCCCGCCGGCATCGCACCGTGGCCATCGTGGCCGCGCTGGCCGGCTTGGGCATGGCCGCCTGGCTGGTACCGACCTCCGGCGCCGGCGGCCTGCTGCTCGCGCTGTTCGTGCTGCTGGCCACGGCCCTGGTGGCCTATGCCGGCCACGCCCGCGAGGCGAGCAAGGTCGATGAGCCGCTGCCCCGTGCCCTGCCGCCCCGCCCAGAAGTAGCCGACCCGCGCGTGGCGCTCCTCCTGGTCGCCGATGGGGACCCGCGCACCTACGACGGCCCGGGCCCCTGGGCGCGACGCCTGCGCCGCTGCGAGGCCGCCGGCCGCCCGACGCCGCACTGGTTCGCCCGGCCGTGGGCCTTGGCCCGCATTCGCGCGGCCTACGCGCGCCTGGCCCCTACCGAGACGGCCGAGGGCTGGCTGGGCGGGGTGGCCGCAGCGCTCGGGCAGGCGCTGGGCTCCGGCTATGCCGCGGAGGCCGTCATGCTGAGCGGTGCGCCCTCCCTGGCCTCGACGCTGTCGCGCCTGGCCGAAGCGGGGCACCGCCGGGTGCTCCTGGCGCCGGTTGCCGGCGAGGACGCTCTCCCCGACCTGCTGCGCGGGGAGATCACCCGCTCGCGCGTCCGCGAGTTGGGGGTGCAGGTCACCGTGCTGCCCTCCGGGCCCGACGCGGCCCTTTCGGCGCGCCTCGACGGGCGCCTGCAGGCCCTGCTCTGCGGCCAGGATCCCGCGCCCCTCACTGACCTGGCCGCCCCCCTCGTCGCCGGCCTTGCCGCAGCCGTGCGGGCCGCGCTGCCCGCAGATACGGGGTAGCCCGATGCCCGCCAGTGGCGCGCCCTCCGAGCCCTGCACCGTGGTGATCTTTGGCGCCTCGGGTGACCTTACCCGGCGCAAGCTCGTCCCGGCGCTGCATTCGCTGGCCTGCGAGGGCCTCCTCGATGAGCACACGCAGGTGGTGGGCGTGGCCCGCACGCCCCTCAGTTTGGAGGCCCTGGGCTATCAGCTCTACGACGGCGTCCAGGAATATGCCCGGCTGGACCCCACCGTCTGCGCCCTGTGGCCCTCCTTTGCGGCCCGGATCCACTACCTCTCCGGGGACTATGCCGATCCCGCCACCTACGCCGCGCTGGCCAGCCTGCTCGACGGGCTGGACCGCACCCACGGTACCGGCGGAAATCGCCTCTTCTACCTGGCCCTGCCGCCCGCCCTGTACCCCGAGGTGGTCGCCAGGCTGGGCGAGGCGGGTTTGCAGCGGAGCCCCCGCGGCTGGGTGCGCATCATCGTGGAAAAGCCCTTCGGCCGCGACCTGGCCTCCGCCCGGGCCCTGAACGCCCACCTGCACGCGAGCTTTGCCGAGGAGCAGGTCTTCCGCATCGACCATTACCTCGGCAAAGAGACCGTTCAGAACGTCCTCCTGTTCCGCTTCGCCAACGCCATCTTTGAGCCGCTCTGGAACCGCAACTACATCGACCACGTGCAGATCACCATGGCTGAGGACGAGGGGGTCGGCCATCGGGCGGGCTACTATGACGGCGCCGGCGTCCTGCGAGACATCTTCCAGAACCACCTCCTGCAACTCTTGGCGCTGACGGCCATGGAGCCGCCCTCGGCCCTCAACGCCCGCACCCTGCGCGATGAGAAGGTCAAGGTCCTCCAGGCGGTGCGCCCGCTCAGCCCCGCGGACCTGGTGGTGGGCCAGTACGAGGGCTACCGGCGGGAGCCCCACGTGCGGCCCACCTCGGGCACGCCGACCTATGCGGCCCTGAGGCTGTACGTGGACAACTGGCGCTGGCAAGGGGTGCCCTTTTACCTGCGCAGCGGCAAGGCCTTGGCGGCCAAGACCACCGAGATCTCGCTCGAGTTCCGGCGGGTGCCGCACCTCCTCTTCCTTTCCAGCCCTGACCCGCAGCCCAACCGCCTCTGCCTGTTCATCCAGCCCAATGAGGGTGTGGTGCTCTCCTTCGGCGCCAAGGAGCCGGGGGCCGGCATGCGCGCTAGGCCGGTGCAGATGGTCTTTCGCTACGAGGGATTCTACGGGGCCCGCGCCCTGCCCGAGGCTTACGAGCGGCTGCTCCTCGACGCGATCCAGGGGGACGCCGGCCTGTTCGCCCGCAGCGACGAGATCGAGCTGGCCTGGGCCCTGATGGAGCCACTCCTCGACGTGGGCGACGCGCTCCCTTACCCGCCGGGGAGCCAAGGGCCCGCCGCGGCCGACGCCTTCATGGCCCGCGACGGCCGCCAATGGCTGGACATGACCCGCCTCCCGGGGGCGCCCGCCGCACCGCTGGGCTAGGAGGGCGGCCCTCCGCGAGGAAAACGGAAGGGGCCTGGGCGAGCACGCTCGCCCAGGCCCCGTACGCGTCGGGCGCGGGGGCCAGGCCGGCTACCTCTTGTCGCGCGGTTCCTGGCGGGCGGTGGAAGCCTGCCGGGACGGCCCGCCGGAGCCGACGGCCGCCGCCTTGCCGTCGGACGGCTCTGCCCTGGCCTGGTCCATGGCCCGCTCGTGTTCCAGGGCGACGGCCAGCAGCTCCTCCGAGCGCTGGTAGTAGATGGCCAGCTCTTTGCCGAACTCGGTCTCGCCGGTGGCGTCGATCCAGATCTCCGCCCCCTTGGGGATCCCGCCGGAGGCCAGCATGTCGGCCAGGGGGGCCTCCACCTCTTTCATCAGCCGGGCGCGCAGCGGCCGCGCGCCGAACTCGGGCGTGAAGGCCTTGTGCAGCACCAGATCCTTGGCGGCCTCGGTCATGCGCACCCGCAGCCCCTGCTTGAGGTAGCTATCGTTGGCCTCGTCGATCATGCCGTCGAGAATCTGGTGCAACGTCTCGAACGAGAGCGGGCGGAAGGCGATCGTCTCGTCGATGCGGTTCAGCCACTCGGGGGTAAAGACCTTCTGCAGCGCCTCACTGCCGATCGAGTAGATATTGGCGCCCATGCGCTCGGCCGCCTCGGCCCGCGAGGCAAAGCCCAGCCGCCGCCCCTGGATATAGTCCACCATCTCGCGGGCGCCGGCATTGGTGGTCATGATGATGATGCTGTTGCGAAAGTTCACCCGCTGGCCGCCGTTCAGCAGGGTGACCTCCCCGTCTTCCATGATCTGCAGCATCAGATGGCGGAACTCGGTGGAGGCCTTTTCGATCTCATCAAAGAGGATCACCGAGTTGGGGATGCCGATGATCTCCGGGTCAAAGAGGGGTTTCTGGTCGCGCCCGACGTAGGCGGGCGGCGCGCCCACCAGGGCGGCGATCTCGTGCCCCTGCGAAAAGAGGCTGCAGTCGATCTTCAGGAAGGCCTTCTGGTCCGGGTGGAGGTACTCGGCCAGGCGCTTGGCCGTCTCCGTCTTGCCCACGCCGGTGGGCCCCAGGAACAGGAGCACCGCGATGGGGCGGTCCAGCCGCCCGGCCGCAAAGCCGTAGCGGGCGCGGTTAAAGGCGCGCACAATGCTCTCGATGGCGCGCTCCTGGCCACGGACGTGCTTGTGCAGGTAGGCATCCAGACGGTCCAGCGGGTTCTCCTGCCCGCGGGCGGCCTTCACCGCCGTGGGCGGAATGGCAAGCTCCTCTACTGCTGACACTCAACACCGTCCTCTCTGGCATCGTCGCTCATGTGCCCGGCAGGAAAGGGGGAGGACGGCTGGGTGCGTAGCCACGCCGGCACAGCGGGTGCCGTTCTGGGGGCCGGGCCGCAGGACGCGGATCGCCTCCGTCAGAGCGCGCGAGAGAGCGCTGCGACTCCTTGACGTAGAACCCTGCCCCGCTATACTCAAGTGTGGAAGAGCCAAGGACGTCCTTCTGCCCCCCAGGTGTGGATCTGCGGGGGCAGGTTTGTTAGCCCGCCCTGGTGGGCAGCGCGGCCAAGCGATCTGGGGCGATAGTGCGGGGGGAAAAGATGGATCAGGCAGGACGACCGGTGAGGGTGCGCATCGCGCCGAGCCCGACGGGCAACGCCCACGTGGGCACTGCGCGAAACGCCCTCTACAACCTGCTGCTGGCCCGCCAGCATCACGGCTCCTTTATCCTACGCATCGATGACACCGATGTCAAGCGTTCCACCGCCGCCTCCGAGCTCGGCGTCTACGAGGGGCTGCGCTGGCTGAACCTCGCTTGGGACGAGGGCCCTGACGTCGGCGGCCCCTGCGGGCCCTACCGCCAGTCTGAGCGGCTGGACCTATACACCGCCGCCTGTGAGCAGCTGCTCGCTGCGGGGCGGGCCTATCCGTGCTTTTGCACGCGCGACGATCTTGCCGCCGAACGGGCCGCCGCCCGCGCCGCGGGCCGGCCGCCCCTCTATTCGGGCCGCTGCCGCGACCTGCCCCCCTCCCGCGTCCAGGCCCTGAAGGAAAGGGGCGCGCCCTACGTCATTCGGCTGCGCATCGACCCGCGGCCGATGGCCTTTACTGACCTGGTCCAGGGCGAGATCGCCCAGGACGCCTCTCTCCTCGGCGACCCGGTGATCATGAAGGCCAACGGGCTGCCCGTCTACTCCTTCGCCACCGTGGTGGACGAGCACCACATGGCCATCTCGCACGTGCTGCGCAGCGCCGAGCACATCTCCAACACCTTCCCGCAGCTGCAGATGTACGAGGCCCTCGGCTACGCCCCGCCGCAGTTCGGCCATCTTGGCCTGCTCCTGAACCCCGACCGCTCCAAGATTTCCAAGCGCACGGGGGCGGTGTACATCGGCGAGTTCCGCGACCAGGGCTATATCCCCGAGGCGATGATCAACCACCTGGCCCTCTGCGGCTGGAGCCCCGACGGCGACCAGGAGGTGCTCAGCTTTGATGAGATCCTGGCCGCATGGTCGCTGGAGCGTTGCAGCCCGGCCAACGCCATCTTTGACCGGCAAAAACTCCTCTGGCTGAACGGCCACTACCTGCGCGGCCTGAGCGTGGCGGACCTGGCCGGCCGCGGCTGGCCCTTCCTGCGGCGGGCTGGCCTGGTGGAGCCCGCCGAGGCCCCCGCCAGCGAGCAGCCGCGCTGGCGCGCCATCGCCGCCCTCGAGCAGGAACGCACCAAGACGCTGGCCGACCTGCCCGACCTGTCCGAGTATTTCTTCCGTGACCCGCTTCCGGCCACTTGCCTGGAGCTCCTGCGCACCGATCGCTTCGCCAAACGGCACACGCTGGCGGAGCACGCCCAGGCGCTCGGGTACCTCCTCGAGGCGGTGACGGAGATGCCCCCCGCCGATTGGGGCGACGCGACCATCTCTGCCCTGCTCGAGGCGTTGGTGGCCCGGCTGGGCTGGTCGCGCGGGGGCCTGTACATGCCGGTGCGCATCGCCGTGGCCGGCCGCGCGGCGACCTCCTCCCTGCCTGAGACGCTGGCCCTGATCGGCCGGCCCGCCGTGATCCGCCGCGTTGAGGCGCTCATGGCCCTGTTGTCACTGCCCTCGGCCTGACCCTCACCACTCCAGCACGTCGCCGCCGTGAAAGGCGGTCACCTGTCCCCCGTAGACGCTCGCCAGGTAGGCGAGCGTCTTGTCTCCGGAGCAGTGGTTGAGGTAGATGGCCGGGCGGCCGGCCGCCTCGAGCAGGTCGACGATGGCGTCGAGCTCGGGGCGCGGCGCCTCGTGCAGGTGCGTGCCCCCGGCGACGGCCCGCAGCGGGGCGGAGGTCAGCTCGCGCAAGCGGCCGATGGTGTTGCGCAGGCCGGCGTGGCAGCAGCCGCACAAGAGCACCGCTCCGTCGCCCCCCTCCAGGACGAGGGACATGTCGTCGGCGTAGGGATCGGGGATGAGGCGCCCGCCGTCGTCCATGGCCCGCAGGTGCGGGGCGCCACCCGTCGGGTGCGGGCGCGGGGCGACGGTGCCGGTGGTGCGTACGCCGGGCAGGATCTCCTGCGCCTCGGCCGACAGGTGTAGGTCGGCGGCCGCAGCCAGGGCCTCCGTCTGCAGGATGAGGCCCTGGGCGTAGATGCCGTCCCGCAGGCTGAAGCGGGGCCTGGCGATGTCGGCATGGGCATAGAGCGGCAGCCCCGGGTAGGCCTTCAGGAGCGCGGCCAGGCCGCCGGTGTGATCCAGGTGCGCGTGGCTGAGGGCCGCCGCGCTGAGGGGCGTTCCCTCCAGCCCCAGGGCCTTCCAGTTGTGCAGGAACACATCGGCCGACCCCCCAGTGTCCCACAGAATGCGGCCGTCGGCCGTCTCCACCAGCACCGCCAGGCCGTGCTCGGCGCGCAGGGCGGGGCGCGCGGCCTTGTTCTCCACCACGCAGGTCAGGCGTAGCATCGGCATCCCTCCTCTGTCATGCTGAAAAGACGAGGGGGGCGCCGCGCGACGCCCCCTCCCCTACAACCATCCCGTGGCCCGGATGAACCGGCCCGCCGGCGCCCTACTTGAGGGCCTGGTCCACCTTCCAGACCTTCCAGACCTTGCCGACCAGGTCCGGCCCAGGTTTGAGGGTGGGTTTGCCGGGCTGCCAGCCGGAGGGCATCACCTCACCCGTGGCGCGCACGTGCTGGAAGGCCTGCAACTGGCGCAGCATCTCCGCCGTGTTGCGCCCCACGGAGGGCGTCATGATCTCGGCGGCCTGGATGATCCCGTCGGGGTCCATGATGAAACGCCCGCGGATGTCCACCCCGCCATCCTCGTCATAGACGCCGTAGAGGCTGCCGATCTTGCCGCCGGCGTCAAAGAGCATCGGGTAGGGGAAGCCGCCCTCCACCATCTTGGAGAGCTCCTCCTCCTGCCAGACCTTGTGGATGAAATGCGAGTTCGTGCTGGCTGCCAGAACCTGAACGCCCAGGGCGTCGAGTTCGGGCTTCCTGGCGGCGACCGCCGCCAACTCGGTGGGTCAAACGAAGGTAAAGTCCCCGGGGTAAAAGCAGAGCAGCACCCACTTGCCCGCATAGTCAGACAGAGAGACCTTCTTGAACGCACCCGCGACGTAGGCCATCGCCGCAAAGTCGGGGGCCTTGTGGCCGACGCGCGCCGTGGACATCCGTACCTCCTGGGGGATCACTGGGGCCGCAGGGGCCGCCTCGGACTGGGGTTGGGCGACGGGTTGCACGCATTTGAGGGGGTCTTCGGTCATTGTCTACTCCTTTCTGATCAGCCAACGACAGCGCTGGATGGGCACGATCGGAGGCATAGGAGTAGAGCAGCCCATCGAGGATCCTGGGGCCATGCTACCATGGCCCCAGGAAGTCGTCAAGGGTTCTGGCGGTCCGCAGGGCCGCGTCAGGGCCGGCCCGCAGGGGCCTGGCCAACCCGGTGGGGCAGCACTAGGGCGCTCACCGCCAGGGCCACCACGGCGATCCCGCCGGTGACTAGGAAGGTCGCCGTGACGCCCAGGCTGTCGGCCAGGACGCCGTTGACCGCCGGCCCCGCCACCATGCCGATGGCATAGATCGACTGGTAAAAGCCCATGGCCGCGCCCCGCTTCTCCGGCGGGACGCTGCCCACCGCGCCCGCCATCAGGACCGGCATGGTCAGGCCGACGCCGGCGCCGTGCAGGGCGCGCAGCGCCGTGAGCATGGCCAGGCTGCGCGTGGCCGGCAGCAGCATGGTGCCGATGGTGGTGAGCACCATCCCCGCCACCACCGTCCAGCGCGCCCCCAGCCGGGCGGCGATCCGCGCCGCCAAGTACGACACGATGGCAAACACGCCCTGCCAAACGGACATCAGCACGCCGAGGTTGGCGGTGCTGGCACCCAGGTCCCGGGCGTAGATCGGCACAAAGGCGTGCGTCATCGCCCAGGAGATGTACTGGTTGACCATGGCCAAGAGCGATACGACCAGCACCAGCCGGATGCGCCCGACACTGAGGAGCGCCCCCACCGAGGTCGGCTGGCGCGACGGGGCGGCCGGCTCACGCACCAGGGCCAGCAACGCGGTGGTGAGCAGGCCCAGGCCGATCCCGACCCAGAAGGGGACCTGTACGTTGGTGACGGCCGCTAGCTTGCCGCCCAGCGCCGAGGAGAGCGTCATCCCCGCGGCCGACAGCGCCGTGGCCATGCTGGTGGCCTGCACCACGCGGTCGGCGGGGTAGGTGGCCACCAGGAGCACCGTCAGCGGCACCCAGCAGGCCGCGGCCACGCCGGCCAGCCCGCGGCCCAAGAGCAGCACCCAGGGCTGCGGGGCGATCAGCAGCGCCGCGCAGCTCAGCGCGCCAAAGAGCGCCCCGGCCAAGACGAACGGCTTGCGCCGGCCCAGCCGGTCGGTGGCCACCCCGATGGGGATGCGCAGCCAGAGCTGCGTGAACCCATAGGCCGCCACGATCACGCCCACCAGTGACAAAGAGGGGTTGAGCGACTCGGCATAGACCGACAAGTACGAACTGTAGATGTACAGCGAACCCCAGAAGAGCGGAATACACACGAGGAGCAGCCGCCGAGTGGCCAGCTTCTGGCCCTCCTCGGCGGCCTGCGAACGGGACACTGCGGACCGGTCAGTCATCGAGGCGCACCTCGCGGCCCTGCGCCGACGAGAGGTAGATGGCGTCGATGATGCGCATCAGCTCCAGGCCGTGCTCGGGCTTGGCCTCCAGCTCGCAGTCGTCGTCGATGCAGCGCAGGAAATCGTCCACCGCGCTGGGGCAGGGAGCGCCGTAGCGCTTGGGCGAGATCTGGACGAGGGTGCCGTCCGACTCTTGCAGGGCCAGCGCCTCAAAGTCATAGCCCTCGTTCATGTTCCGGTGGATCGCGGCGCCGTTCACGCCATAGATGGCGGTGAGCATGTCCTCGCGCAGGTCGGTGCCGCCCACCCAGGAGGCCTCCATCTGCAGCGTCACGCCGTTATCCAGGCGGATCAGGGCGGTGGCCAGGTCCTCGACGTCGTAGCGCACGCCCATCTCCTGGGCAAAGCGGCGGCCCACCAGGTCGAACGCCGAGGCGCTCACCGAGATCGCCTTCGGGTAGCCCATCAGCCACAGGGCCAGGTCCAGCCGGTGGACGCCGAGGTCGATGACGGGCCCGCCGCCGGAGAGCTCCTTGATGCCGAACCAGCCGCCCGGCTTGGGCACGCCGCGGGCGCGCAGCCAGCGCGTGCGGGCATAGTAGAGCTCGCCCAGGTGGCCCTCGTCGACATAACGCTTCAGGTATTGCGACGCGGGCTGGTAGCGGTAGTTGAAATGGATCATCAGCTTTTTGCCGGCGGCGCGCGCCGCGTCGAGCATGGCCTGGGCGCGCGGGGCGCTCACGGCCATCGGCTTTTCACACAGGACGTGCACGCCCGCCTCGAGCGCGGCGATGGCGACCGTGTCGTGCAGGTAGTTGGGCAGCGCCACGCTGACGGCGTCCACCTGGCCCGAGGCGAACAGCTCCTCGTAGCTCGTATACGCCCTGGCCTGCGGGTAGAGGGCCTGGTACTCGGCCAGGCGCTTCTCATCCACGTCGCAGATGGCCACCAGCCTGGCCAGTGGTGAGGCGGCGTACACCTTGGCATGGTGACGGCCCATCCCCAGGCCGACCACACCCACTCGGATTGTCATGGCAAATCCCTCCCGGTTCGGCAGTTGCCGCGGCTAGCGGTTCAGCAGTACTTCGCGGCCGCTTTCGGCCGACTGGTAGATGGCGTCGATGACGGCCTGAACGTCGAGCACCTGGGACGTCTGCACCAGGCAGGCCGCCTCGCCGCGCACGCAGGCGACAAAGTGCTTCACCTCCTCGACGTGCGCGCGCACCTCGGGCAGGTTGCTCGGCGTGATGTTCACCAGCGCGCCGTGCGCCTCGGCGTAGATCTGCAGCGGGCTCATCGTGGCGCCGCCCTTGGTGCCCAGGATGCGCGTCTCCCCGTAGGCCTTCTCGATGTTGGCCGCCCAGGAGGTGCGCAGGAGCAGCGAGGCGCCGTTGTCAAAGCGCACCATGGCGATGGCCGTGTCGTCCACGTCGAACTTGGCCGGGTCCCACGGCGCCCAGATCGACACCACGTCCGAGCGCTTGCCAAAGGCGGCGTAAGTGGCCCCCGTGACGGAGACCGGCCTGGGGTTGCCCATCAGCCACATGGTGTGGTCCAGGGTGTGCACGCCGACGTCGATGAGCGCCCCGCCCCCCTGGAGGGCCTTCTGGGTGAACACGCCCCACCCGGGGATGCCGCGGCGCCGCAGGTAGGTGGCCTCGCCGTAATAGATGTCACCGAGGTCGCCCGCCTCGGCAAAGCGCTTGAGCACCTGCGCCTCCGCGGTGAAGCGCCAGTGCAGGCCGATCTGCAGGACCTTGCCGGCCTTGCGCGCCGCGGCCTCCATGGCCTGGCCCTCGGCCAGGTTCATGGCGATCGGCTTTTCACAGAGGACGTGCAGGCCGGCCTCCAGGGCGTCGATAGTGGTCTCTTTGTGCACAAAGTTTGGCGTGCACACCGACACGGCATCGAGCGGCACCTTGGCCAGCATCTCCTGGTGGCTGGCGTAGGCATGGGGGATGTCGTGCTCGGCCGCAAAGGCATCGGCCCGGCCGGGGACGATGTCGCACACGGCGACGATCTCGACGTCCTGGGCCGCGCGGTACCCCGGTACGTGGGCGCTAGCGGCGATGTTGCCGGCGCCGATGATCCCGACGCGCACTGTCTTGGCCATGTTCGTTCACCTCATTGGGATTCTAGTGCTGCTGTGTTCCGTTGGCACGTCTCGCGGCCGGCCGAAGGTCCCCCGGCTAAAAGGCCACGGCCTGCCCGTCCTTGCGCGGGTCCGAGCCGGCCCGGTAGGCCCCGCTCTCGCCGTCAACCAGGATGACCTGCCCGCCGCCAAAGCGCCCCGGCTGCCCGAAGGTCAGGTCGTGCCCCAGCCCGCGCAGGGCCTCGTACAGGCCTGGCCCCAGCCCCCGCTCGATGCCGAAAGAGTTCCCCGCGTCGTAGCGGAAGCGGGGCGCGTCTAGCGCCTCTTGCGGCCCCATGCCGTGGTCGACGATGTTCGTCAGCACCTGGACATGCCCCTGGGCCTGGTTCATGCCGCCCATCACCCCGTAGCAGATGGCCAGGGAGCCCTCACGCGTCACCAAACAGGGGATGATGGTGTGGAACGACCGCTTGCCCGGCGCCAGGCAGTTGGGGTGCTGGGGATCCAGCGAGAAGCCGGCCCCGCGGTTCTGCAGGAGGATGCCCGTCCCGCGCGCCACCACCCCCGAGCCAAAGTTCGAAGAAAGGCTGTTGATGAACGACACGGCGTTCCCCTGCGCGTCTGCGGCGCAGAGGTAGACCGTATCCCCGGGGAACTGCGGCGCGCCCGGCTGGGGCGCCCGGATGGCCCGCCCCGGCGAGATGAGGGCCCGCCGCCGGGCGGCATACTCGGGCGCCAAGAGCCCTTCCACCGGCACGGCGGCCCGGGCCGGGTCCGCCACGTAGCGGGCCGCGTCGGTCATGGCCAGCTTGATGGCCTCCATCTTTAGGTGGAAGGCCGCCGACGACTCGTACCCCAGGGCGGTCAGGTCGTCGCCGGAGAGGATGTTCAGCGCCTCGAGCGCCGTGATCCCCTGGCCGTTCGGCGGGCACTCGTAGACGCGGTAGCCCCGATAGTCGCTGTGGATCGGCTCGACCCAGGTAGACGTGTGGGCGGCCAGGTCCTCCTCGCTCAGGAGGCCGCCCAACTCCCGAGAGGTGGCCACGATGGCCCGGGCCAGGGCGCCCCGGTACATGGCGGCGGGGCCCTCCTCGGCCACCCGGCGCAGGCTGGCGGCCAGCTCGGGGCAGGCGAAGCGCTGGCCGGCCCGCGGCGCCCTCCCGCCCGGCAGAAAGACGCGCCGCGCCTCCTGGTCCTGTTCGAGGAGGGGCACCGCGTCGTGCCACTGGCCGGCGATGACCTCGGTGACGGGGTAGCCCTCCGTGGCGTAGCGGATGGCCGGCTGCAGCGCCCGGTCCAGCCCGAAGCGCCCAAAGCGCACCAGCAGGTCGGCCCAGCCGGCGGCTGAGCCGGGCACGGTGACGGGCAGGATCCCCTCCCGCGGCACGCGGGCGTGCCCGAGGGAGAGGAAGCGCTCGAGGGTGGCCGCCGCCGGGGCGCGGCCCGAGGCGTTCAGCGCATACACGCGCCGATCGGCGGCCCAGTAGATCAGGGCGAAGGCGTCCCCGCCGAGACCGGTGCTCATCGGCTCCACGACGTTGAGCGCGGCGGCCGCGGCCACCGCCGCGTCGGCCGCCGTGCCGCCGGCCTGCAGCATCTGCAGGCCGGCCTGGGCAGCCAGGGGCTGGCTGGTGGCCACCACGCCACCGGTTCCGGATACCTCCGAGCGGCGCGAGCGAAAGCGGTAGGCTGCCACGGGTCCCCCTCAGTCGATGTTGGCGACGGCGTCGTAGGCCGGCTTGAGCGCCGGGTAGAGCGAGCGGTAGACGGCATAGTATTCGTCGTAGCGGACCTGGTTGGCCGGGATCGGCTCGATGCGCGAGTCGATCCGGATCGTCGCCGCGCAGGCCTCGGGGACGCTGCCGTACACGCCGGTGCCCACGCCGGCCAGCAACGCCGCGCCATAGGGCGCCCCCTCGGTGATGTTGATGGTCACCAGTTCGGTGCCAAAGACGTCGGCCAGGATCTGGCGCCACATCGGGCTGCGGGCGCCCCCGCCCGAGGCGCGCACCTGCCCGATCGGCACGCCCATCTCGCGAAAGAGCTCCAACGAGTCGCGCAGCGAGTAGGAGACCCCCTCCAGCACGGCGCGGATCAGGTGGCGCTTGTCGTGCCGCAGGGTCAGGCCAAAGAACACCCCGCGGGCGTTCGGGTCGGGGTAGGGGGTGCGCTCGCCAGAGAGGTAAGGCAGGTACAAGAGCCCCTCGCAGCCGACGGGGGCCTCGGCGGCCTCGGCGGTGAGGATCTGGTAGGGGTCCACGTTCGAAAGGTTGCCGACGTGGCTCTCCATCTGGCCGAGGGTGTCGCGGAACCAGCGGAAGGAGCCCCCCGCCGCCAGGGTCACGCCCATGACGTGCCACTTGTCGGGCACGGCGTGGCAGAAGGTGTGCAGGCGGCCCTTGGCGTCTCGGCGGGGCTCGGCCGTGTAGGCGAACAGCACGCCCGAGGTGCCCAGCGTCACCGAGACGAGCCCCGGCTCCACAATGCCGTTGCCCACCCCGCCGGCGGCCTGGTCGCCGCCGCCGCCCACCACCGGCAGCCCCACCGGCAGGCCGGTCAGGTCGGCGACCTCGGCGGTGACCCGGCCAGAGACGACCGGCGACTCTAGGCATTCCGGCATCCACTCTGCCGGGATGCCCAGCGCGTCGAGCACCTCGTGGCTCCAGGAGCGCCGCGTGACGTCAAGCAGCACCGTGCCCGAGGCGTCCGACACCTCCGTGGCGTACACGCCCGTCAGGCGGTAGCGGATATAGACCTTGGGCAGGAGCACCTTGGCCGCCCGGGCGTAGACCTCCGGCTCGTTGTCGCGCGTCCAGATGATCTTAGGCGCGGTAAAGCCGGGCAGGGCCGGGTTGAGGGTCAGGTCGAGGAAGCGCTCGCGGCCCACCGTGTCCATAATCCAGGCGCACTGGGCGCTGGTGCGCTGGTCGTTCCACATGATGCAGGGGCGCAGCACGCGGCCGGCGGCGTCC
>JAAZBY010000100.1 GCA_012513595.1 Chloroflexota bacterium | reverse complement strand
GCGGTCCTCGGCGCTCTCTCGATATTCGTAGACGATCTTGCCCGCGGCAAACCCCTTGGCGATGGTCGGCAGCGCCACGGTGGGACCCCGGCCCGGGGCGACGGTGGCCACGCCCCCCACCGGCCGCCCACCCAGGCCCCAGGTCTCGTTCCGCTGCCGCGACTGCCACACGTAGGCGACGGCAAAGACCAGCAACCCGGCCACCAACCAGAGCGACAGGCTCACCCAGTCGATCCGCCTGCCAGAGAAGGCCGGCGTGTGCGCCTGCCGCACGCGCCGGTACTTGCGGATCTCTCGAAGAGTGCCCAGGGTGGTGGTATGCTCCTTGACCCAGTGGCCAAAGAGTTGCGCCATGACCCGGAAGGTCCGGCCACCCAGCTCCTGCACCAGGCCCCGCTTCTTGAGCGTGGCCAACGCCGCGCTGATGTCCTGCGGGGGCACGCGCACACCCAGCTTGCGCACGTAACGGACCACATCCTCCGGCGAGGCCACTCCGTGGTAGCCCCACATCTCGGTCATGGCGGCCAGGGTGAGCTTTTCGGCCGGGCCGCAGCCGCGCCACAGCGTCTCAAAGTAGGGCGCGGCCTTGTCCAGAACTTCGGGGAGAACGTCGTCCGCCTCGCTCTTGCCGACCCAGCCCGCCTCCTGGCGCCGGCGAAAGATGACGTCGCCGAACAGTTGCACAAAGTAGGGGTTCCCGCCAGACATGCGGTACACCTGGTAGATGACGTCCAGGTCATAGGCCAGGGCGCCGCGCACCGGGAACATCAACGCCGTAGAGACCTCGTCCTCTCCGAGCGGCCCGATGACCATCTGCGAGATGTCGTCCAGGGTGGCGTTGTTGGCCTCGCTGGGCAGGCCCTCGACGGCCAGGATCACGGCCAGCGAGTCCACCCGTTCGAGGGCGCTCTGCAGGGCCAGCAAGTCCCGCTCCCAATCGCTGCCCGGCACCATGCGGCTGGCCACCGCCTGGTCAAAACAGACGAGGTAATCGTTGAGGATATCCTTGCCGGCCAGCTCGCGGACGTATCCGGCAGCGTAGGAGGCCCCCTGGGCCTCGAACGTCACCCGATCGGGCCCCTCCTGGCCCAGCGCCTCGGCCAGGCTGGTGAGCAGAGTCCAGAGGGGCACCGCGCGCTGATCCTTGGAGTCGTCGAGCTCCACGTACCGCACCCGGAAGCGGTCACGGAAGAAGGTCTTGAGCTGGTTCAGGAACGAGGTCTTGCCGACGTAGGGCAGCCCGTACAGAAGAAAGAGCCGCCGGCCGGATTCGAGATCGGCGAGCAGCCAGGTGTAGCATTCCTCACGGCCGAAAAAGACGTCCTCGTCCGTCAGCGGACGATCGACGATGTATGGGTTGAGCAAGGACCCGCGTCTCCGTTACGATGCAGGCGCCGGGAGGCACGCCCGGCCGTTAGTGATAGAGGATGCGACCACACCCCTCGCAGGTTACCGCCGCGCTGCCCTCCTGGGCAATGCGCACCTTTTCCAGCGGCACCGATACACGGCAGGCCTGGCAGAGGCCATCGCGCACCGGGGCCATGGCCAGGCCCGCCTTTTGCGTGCGGAGCTGGTCGTACAGGGCTATCTCAGTCTGCCCGATCTGGCCGCGGAGGGTCTCGCGCTGCTTGCGCAGGCTCTGCAGGCGCGTGCGGAGAGCGCCGAACTCTTCGATCAGCGCCCGACGTTCGCCAAGACGCCGCTGCTCGGCCTCGGCGAGGTCGCGCACCCCATCGGCCGTGGCCGGCTCGAGCTCCTCGAGCTGAGTGATGATGTCCAGCGCGTGGTCTTCCAAGTCGGCGATGCGACGCTTGAGCTGCTCCGCCCCCTGGCGCAGGCCCTCGACCTCGCGCGGGTTACGGACGCGCCCGCCATAGAGCGCCTCTTGGGTCTCCGTGGCCTTTTGCCGCAGGGTCCCTAGCTCCAACTCGGCTGACGACAGCCGCGCGTGCGCCTGTTTGAGGGCCGTCTCGCGGTCGGCCTGGGCCTGGCGCAACGCCTGGATGGCCGACTCGTCCTCCAGCAGGGCTCGCACCGCCTGGAAGCGCCGGGCTTTCTCGTCCCACTCCTGATCGACAGTCTGCAGCCGCTGCAGAAGATCCACGACGTTCATGGGCACGGTCCCTCCGAGTCAGGCGCGGCAGGGCGGTAGCTCGGGCTGCCCCACGATTGGAGCGCCAGTATAGCATGCTCACCCCTGCCCTGCAACAGGTCGCCCCTCCCGAGAGCGCGGCACCGGCGGCCGGGCGGCTGCCCTCCCGAGGCCGGCCTTGCCACCCGGGGGGCGTTCCACTACTATGAGGAGAGACGGTTTGCCGGTGCGTCTGGCCGCGGAGGCTGCCGTGCCCGCCTATGTGCTGGCGGATCGCCCCGGGCGAGGGGCCGAGCGCCTGCTGGACCTGCTCTGGCCGCCTCGCTGTGTGGCCTGCGGGGCCTGGGGCGCCTGGCTGTGCGCTGCCTGCGTGGCGGCGCTCGATAGCCCGCGGCCGCCCCTCTGCCGTCGCTGTGGATGGCCCAGCCCGGGCGCGACGCTCTGCGCGGCCTGCCGCCGGGGGCCCTCCTATGTGCACGGGATCCGCTCGGTGGCCCCCTACCTGACCCCCCTGCGTGAGGCGGTCCACGCGCTCAAGTACGACGGGATGCGCGTCCTGGTCGACCCCCTGAGCCAGCTGCTGGCCCAACTGTGGGAGCGCGAAGTGGCCTCGCGCCGGGTACCGCGGATCGACGCGGTGCTGCCCGTGCCGCTTCACCCGACGCGGGTACGCTACCGCGGCTACAACCAGTCGGCCCTGCTGGCAGCGGCCTTTGCCCGCCTGCTGCGCCTGCCGTACCATGAGGATTGGGTGGTGCGTTCGCGCCGCACGCGCTCGCAGGTGGGGCTTTCCCCCGGCGAGCGGTGGAGCAACGTCTGGCAGGCCTTTACAGCCCAGGGGCCGCTGAGTGGCACCCGTCTTTTGCTCGTCGACGACGTCATGACGACCGGTGCCACGCTGGAGGCCTGCGCCTACACCCTGCGAGAGGCAGGGGCCGCCGAGGTCTGGGCCCTGACGGTGGCCCGCGCATCACGGCGGCGCGCCACCCTTCCGCCCGGCACCCCGGGCGCCGCGCCCTAGCACCCCGCTGCCATCCCTATGGAGTGACCCATGCACACGAGAGTCCTGCTAGCCACCCGCAACCAAGGCAAAAGGCGCGAGTACCAGAACCTGCTGGCCGGCCTGAACCTCGCCCTGGTAACCCTCGACGAGGCCGGCATCGACCTGGAGGTCGAAGAGACGGGCGCGACCTTTGCTGAGAACGCCCTGCTCAAGGCCAGGGGCTACGCGCACGCCTCTGGCCTGCCGACCCTTGCCGACGATTCCGGCCTGGAGGTAGACGCCCTAGGCGGCGCCCCCGGGGTGCACTCGGCCCGCTATGCCGGCGCCGACGCCACCGATCAGGATCGCTGCCTCCTCTTGCTTCAGTCGCTGCACAACATCCCCGAGGGGCAGCGCGGGGCGCGTTTTCGCTGCGTCATCGCTGTGGCCTGGCCCGACGGTGCTATCGACGTCGCCGACGGCACCTGTGAGGGCAGCATCGCCCACGCGCCGCGGGGCAGCCACGGCTTTGGCTACGACCCCGTGTTCTTGCCGGCCGGCCGCACCGTGACCATGGCCGAGCTCTCACCGGAGGAAAAGGACCGCATCAGCCACCGGGCGCGTGCAGCGGCCGCACTGCGGCCGGCCCTGGAGCGCCGCCTGGCCGGGCAGGGCCAAAGACCTCCCCTCACTTAGGCCGCCGAACGGCGGACGGGCCGAGGAATGACCGACGGGCCGGTAGACTTGCCGGCCACCCTCCGCTATACTCGCCTTGCTCAGCGATTCGCGGTCCGCCGTCTTCGCACAGCGTAGGGGGTGTTCCCATGTTCGTACGAGACCGAATGTCGCGGAATCCCATCACGGTGTCGCCCGAGACGTCGTTCCACGATGCGCTCCGTATCATGCGTGAGGAAAAGATCCGCCGCCTGCCCGTGCTGGACCGCAAGGGCAAGCTCGTCGGCATCGTCCTGGAGCGCGACCTGCTGTACGCCTCGCCTTCGCCGGCTACCAGCCTCAGCGTCTATGAGCTGAACTACCTGGTGGCCAAGATCACCATCGGCGAACTGATGACCAAGTCGGTGATCACCGTCGACGATGACTGCCCCCTCGAAGAGGCCGCTCGCATCATGGTGGATAACCACATCAGCGGCCTGCCCGTCATGCGCGGGGAGGCCCTGGTGGGCATGATCACCGAGAGCGACCTGTTCCGCGTCTTTCTGGAGATGCTGGGGGCCCGCGAGGGGGGCCTGCGCGTCTCGATCAAGGTGCCCGATCAGAGGGGCTTCCTAGCCAGGCTCTCCGGCCGGATCGCCGAGCGGGGGGGCAACATCGTCAGCCTGGGGACCTTCTCTGGGGATGACCCCACCAACCGGCGGCTGACCATCAAGATCCAGGACCTGTCGCGGGGAAAGATGGAGGAGGCCCTGGAAGGGCTGGGGGCCGAGCTGCTCGATATCCGCGAGACCCCCTAGCCCGACCGGCGAGTCGGCATCTGTAGGCAGAGTCTGGCGCCCGGCGGCGCGGGCTTGTGGCAGCCGGGCGCCTTGCGCCGTCAGCCTTCGTCGGGCACGTCGTAGCCAAAATAGCGCAGGGCGCGCGGGTCGCTGCGCCAGTTCTTGC
>JAAZBY010000099.1 GCA_012513595.1 Chloroflexota bacterium | reverse complement strand
GACCGTCGGAATGGTTAACAGTATGCGTCTGACGATGTAGTTAAACATACACTTCCCTCAGTCAGGCGGCTCCGGCGCCGCACGACGCAGCCATAACCCGCATGGCCACACGCACCGCGGGGGACAGCCTTGTCCCCCGCGGTGAGCGCGGCTTGGTGTTCGGCCGTGTGCCGTACAGCGATCCGGGCGTGATGCGGAGCTAGTCTCGGATGAAGTACTGCTCGGGATGCGTGGTGCCGATGTTGCCGGCATCCCAGTCGCAGTCCCAACCCTCGTCCGGCACGTTGTAGAAGTGGTTGGTGACGGGAACAGGCACCGCGGCGCGGTCGCAGATGCCCCACTGGTACAAGTTCTCGGCGTTGATGACCATGATCTTGTCCCAGAGCTCGACCTGCTTGTCCTGGTCAACAGTGGCACTGAGCTCGTCGTAGATGGCCAGCTGTTCCTTGACTTCCGCAGGCGGCTCCTCACCGGACTGGCCGTTGGTCGAGTACCAGAGCCCCCACTGCGAGGCCCAGATCGAGCCATTGTCAGTCGGGATCTGGCGGCCTGGCGAGATAGGAGTGTAGATGCCGGGGCCGGCAAAGGTGATACCGCAGTCAAGTTCCCCGTTCTGAATGCGAGTGGTGAACAGCGTGCCCTCGACGCCCTTGGACGTCGTCTTGATGCCGATGGCGCTCCACCAGCCAGAGATCAGCTCGGCGATCTCTAGAAAGTCGTCACGGAAGGAGTGCGTCTCGATGACGATCTCGATGGGCTTGCCGTCGGCGCGCAGGCGATTGCCGGCGGAGTCCTTGGCCAGCTCCATCTCGTCCAGGTAGGCAATGGCCTTGTCCACGTCGTGCTCGACGTGGCTGTAGGCCGCGGCCTCGCTGTAGTACGGGGAGTTCGGCAGCGGAGCCACCTGGCGGATCTCCTTGGGCTGGCCAAGATAGACCAGCTGACGGATGTCCTCGCGGTTGATGGCGTGTGACAGCGCAAAGCGGAAGCGCTTGTCATTAAAGATGGCCTTCAGCTCCGGGTCCTTGTGGTTCAGGTTGACGCCCATGCACAGGACGTTCGGCTCGCCGATCGGCGCCTGGATGACACGGTACTTGCCGACCTCTTCGTTCTCGAGGAGGATCATCGTGTCACGCGGGAACTGGCCGACCACGAACATGGAGAGGTCGTTCTCTCCCGAGAACTGCTTGAGCTGGGCGACCTCGGTGTTGGCGACCTTCTGCACCTGGACGCGGTCGATGTAGGGCAGCTGGTTCCCCTCGGTGTCAACCTTCCAGTAGTAGGGGTTGCGCGCATACGTGGCGCCGTCAGTCTGGGTCGACTCGCGCTTCCACCCGAACAGGACCGGGTGGTCCTCGTTGGCGTCAAAGTTCATCCGGTTCAGGAACAGCTCGGTCCAGGTGGCAAACCCGCCAGCCTTGACCTCAGCGTCCAGCGCGGCCGCGTCAGCATAGCCCGCGTGGAACTGGCTAAGATAGTGCTTCGGATAGATGACGTGACGAGTGGCGCGCCCCATGTGCCGGACAAAGAAGGCAGGCGGCTGCGGGAACGTAAAGACGACGGTGTAGTCGCCGTCCTTCTCGACGGTCGGCCGGTCGGCGCCGGCGCGGAGCCAGGTCGGGTACGCCTTGTACAGATCGGCGTTGCCGTAGATGTCGTTCACGCCAAAGAGCACGTCCTCGGCAGTCATCGGCTCACCGTCAGACCAGCGGATGCCTTCGCGCAGGTGGAACGTAAAGACGAGGCCATCCTCGCTGACTTCCCAGGCCTTGGCGATGTTTGGCACCGTGGCAAAGTCACCCATGGAGAAGCGCAGCAGCTGCTCATAGTACTGCAGCCCCTGGTAGGCATAGTCGTCGCGCTGGTTGAGCATGCGCCAGGTGCCACCGTAGACGCCAACTTCCTTGTACGGCGTGATCACGACTGGCTCGAGCGGAAGGCGCTCAGCGACGGGAGGGAGATCCATGCCGT